>DATEQL010000058.1:0-10301 GCA_035272665.1 Allostellaceae bacterium | reverse complement strand
GATCGACCTCGCGCTACGGAAGGCCTGATCGTGAGAGGGTTCATCTTCGGCGTCTTGGCAACGATCGTCGTCGCTGCGGCATGCGGCTACGCCGCCCTGCGCACCGTGCCATTCCGGCCAATGCCGACCCCAAGCCCGGTTGGTTTGAGACCTGGGCGGCCGGCACGTCGCTCGATGCGACCTCGCTCGCGACGCTCCCAAAGGCCCCAATCCGGTCGCCTTGACGGATGCCAATCTGATTGCCGGCATCGACCTTTGCGGGCAGCACTGCGCGATCTGCCACGGCACCGCAAAAGGCGATGCTTCGGCGACGCCGATCGCCAGGGGCGAGTACCCGTCGCCTCCACAACTGGCGACGGACGGGGTCGAGGACGATCCCGGGGGCTATTCCTTGTGGAAAATATCGCATGGCATCCGCTGGACCGGCATGCCCTCATGGAAGGGCACGCTGACCGACGAGCAGATCTGGACCCTCGCCCTGTTCCTGAAGCACATGGACAAGCTCCCACCCGCCCCGGAACAAGCCGGGCAGAACGTACGGAATTGAGCCGACAATGCTCCTGGCTACAGCACGTCCGCTCGTGCGGGAGAGACTGAAAGGGGCGTGAGATGAGTCGCTTGTTTGGGCCGCTGAGGCAGATGGGCTTTGTCGTCCGGGACATCGAGAAGGCGATGCACCACTGGGTCGAGGTCTGCGGCATCGGCCCTTGGTATCTCGCTGAGAAACTGCCGCTCGACGGCTTCTGGTACAAAGAGCAACGCTACGACGATATCCATCTCACCATTGCGCTAGCCAATTCCGGCGATGTTCAGCTCGAGCTGATCCAGCAGCGCGATGCGACGCCGAGCATTTACCGGGAGTTTCTCGCGGCCGGGCACGAGGGCCTGCAGCACTGGTCGAGCTGGCCCGAGAATTATCACGAGCGGCTCGACTGGGCCGTCAAGAACGGTTGGAGGATAGGCCAGCGCGGGGAGACCCCACGCGGTCCTTTCGTCTATTTTCTGAACGAGGGCCACCCCGGCACCGTGATCGAGATGGCTGAGCTGACACCAACCCGTCGACGTATCTTCGATGCAGTGCGTGAGGCAGCGGTCGATTGGAACGGCAGCGACCCGATACGCCACGACTGGCCGCGCGGGTGATCCGGTTCCCGTGACCGTTCAGCGTTTTAATCTAATGCAATCGGTGACGCATCTCTGACGCAGCATGCGGAAAATCGGTCCGCAGTCCCCGATACCCCAAGTGCTGGGGGAACCACTCGGCGCGGAGGGAGATGATGCGTATGGACGATCCGGCAACCGTCGCGGATTATCTGGTGCTCGGAACATGGGAAGCCATCACTCTGATCGGCGAGGCACGCGAGCGCAGTGACGCCGCCAGTGTGTCGGAGCTCCTTGCCAAGGCCGAGGAAATCTTGATCTCCATCGTATCGGAATTACCCGCATTGGCCCGTTCGGCGGGCTCGCCAAATCGCGGAAACAGCTTCGCAATGCTCGGCGAAGCGACTGCCGGGGGCGAGTCGGCCCAAACCCCGTTCGACTACCGATCCCACGATCGCGGGTCGCGAAACTCGTAGGGCTCCGTCGCGGCGACCACGACGCGGCTCGATCTGTCTTGACGGCGACGGCTTGCTGAACGAGATCATGTTGATCGCTTTGGGCGATCGAGGATGGTCGAATGCCCTACTGTCGGTGCGGCAACGAATTCTCTGAGGCTCGGGCGCGGCTGGGGATCGACTGCTGTCTCGAATGTGGCGGTAAGGAGGCCACCGCAGAGATAGCCCGCCGCGTCCATATGATCGCCCCGATCAGCCACAAATCCGGCTATACTTATTTGGGACCGGACAGGGCGACGCAGCGCCAGCGTCTGCTCGAAGGCTCGGCGAAAACACCGCCGATGGAAACTGGTGCCCGTCCGATCGGCCGTGCCGCTAAGCCCAAGCCGGTGCGGCCCAGGCACTACGAATTCGCCGGCTGGGAGTTCAAACCCGACAAGCGGGGGATTCGGCAAAAACGTGCGATCCTTCGGAAGCGTCGCACCTGACTCTCGACAACGTTGACCCACTCTCCTGATCGCCGCCACACTCCCGGGTTGGAGGCGGCAGCGCGGGAGGAGGTGGGTCATGGGCCTGAAATTCACCAACCCTTGGTGGGTGGTCGTCGGCGCGGTCACCGGCTTGTTCGTCTGCAACGGCCCCGTCCTCGGCTTCACGTTCGGCGTGTTTCTCAAACCGATCATGGCGGAGACGGGGTGGCAGCGCGGCACGACTTCGTTCGCATTGTCGGTCGGCGGGATCCTCGGCGCCGGCGCCGTGCCGGTCCTCGGACGCATGATGGATCGCTGGAGCATTCGGCGCGTGGCGTTGCCTGGCATCGTCGTCTACACCGTCTTCCTGTGCCTGATGGGGCTCGCTCCGGCCGTGCTGGGGATCTTCACGCTGATGTTCGCGCTCGCCGAGATGACGAGCGCGATACAGACGCCGCTCGGCTATGCGAAGGCGATCTCCGCCTGGTTCGATCGCAGGCGCGGGCTGGCGCTCGGCATTGCGATGTCTGGGGTAGGGCTCGGCGCCTTTGTCGTGCCGCAACTCGCCGAGCGGCTGATCGAGCGGGTCGGCTGGCGCGGCGCCTATGTCAGCCTCGGGCTGCTGACGTTGGTCATCGCGTTCCCGGCGGTGGCGCTCTGGATCCGCGAGCCGCGGCCCGGCGAAGGCGAACGCAGCGCCGCCGCAGCAATCGCCGTGCTCCCCGGTCACACAGTACGCGAGGCCACAAATACGGCGCGTTTCTGGATCCTGGGTGCTGCGTTCTTCCTCGTTGCGGTCGCGATCAATGGCTCGGCTGCGCACATCGTGCCGCTGTTGACCGATCACGGTCTCTCCGCCGCCGAGGCGACGGCGACCCTGGCAATCTTTGGCCTGGCGACGATGAGCGGGCGGCTGCTCGCCGGCTTCCTGGTCGATCGGATCTTCGCCCCCTATGTCGCCACCTTCTTCTTTTTAGCACCGATCCTCGGTTTCGCGTTTCTCGCCAGCACCTCCGGGATGCTCCCGGCGGCGGGCGTCGTTCTGATGGGAATGGGGCTCGGCACGGAGATCGACTTGATCGCCTTTCTCGTCACACGCTATTTCGGACAGCGCGCTTTTGGCCAACTCTACGGCTGTTTCTTTATGATTTTCGGCCTGGGCTCGAGCCTTGGGCGGTTTCTCGCCGGGCTCATTTACGACTTGGCCGGATCTTACTCTCCGGCGCTGATCGCCGCCGCCCTGGCGCTCGTGGCCGCTGTCATCCTCGTTAACCGTCTCGGCGCCTACCTCTACCCGGTGCAGCGGGAAATGGCACCGGCTCTGGCACCTATCCCCGCCACGCCTTGAGCGAGAGAAAACAGCGGCTCCCGCCTCAGACGACGCGGCTCTTTCGCTCGCCCCAATACCGGTCGCGCAATGGACGCTTATAGAGCTTGCCGGTCGGAAGCCTCGGCAATTCCACTTCGAAGTCGATCGAGCGCGGGCATTTGATGTGCGCGAGGTGCTGCCGGCAGAAGGCGATCAGCTCTACGGCGAAATCCGCGCTGGGGCGGATACCGGGCATCGGCTGCACCACCGCCTTGACCTCCTCGCCGAGGTCCTCGTTGGGCGCGCCGAACACCGCCGCGTCGGCAACCGCGGGATGGGTGATCAGCAGGTTCTCGCATTCCTGCGGGTAGATGTTCACCCCGCCCGAGATGATCATGAAGGTCCGCCGGTCGGTCAGATAGACGTAGCCATCTTCATCGACATAGCCGACATCACCCACGGTGCTCATCGTGCCGTCGGGCGATCGCGCCTCCCTGGTCTTGTCCGGGTCCTTGTAGTATTCGAACTCGCTCGCCGTCTTGAACCAGAGCGTGCCGGGTGTGCCCGTTGGCACCGGCTGCATGTCCTCGTCGAGCACGTGCAATTCGCCGAGAAGGACTCGGCCGACCGTGCCGCGATGGGCGAGCCATTCGGCGCTGTCGCAGGCGGTCAAACCATGGCCTTCGGTGGCGGCGTAGTATTCGAAGATGATTGGACCCCACCACTCGATTATTTGCTCTTTGACCGGCAGCGGGCAGGGCGCGGCCGCGTGGATCGCGATCTCCAGCGACGAGAAATCGTATCGGTGGCGCACCTCGTCGGACAGTTTCAGCATCCGCGAGAACATCGTCGGCACGAGCTGGGTGTGGGTCACCCGATGGCGCTCGAGGAGCGCCAGGAACTGCTCGGGATCGAAGTGCTCCATGATGATCGCGGTGCCGCCCATACGAATCGTCAGACCGACTCCCAAATACGGAGCGGCGTGATAAAGCGGCGCCGGAGAGAGATAGGTCATACCGTCGCGGAAGCGCCACAAATCCGAGACGAAATTGAAGATCGGTAACGCTTGCGCCGGTGGGTTTTCCGGCAGGGGCCGCAAGATGCCCTTCGGGCGGCCCGTCGTGCCGGAGGAATAGAGCATGGCGGCACCGAGGGTTTCGTCCGGGATTGGCGTAGTCGGAAAAGCGTCGACCGCCTCGTCGAGATTGACTACCCTGCCGCCGTCCCCCGGCCCGTCGACGACGAGACAGCGCTCGACCCGCGGGCACTGCGCCATCGCGTTCAGCGCGACACCGCGCTTGGCCGTCGAGGTGATCAGGATTTTCGACTCGCTGTTGTCGAGGATGTAGGCCAATTCCTCCGGCATCAGATAAGAGTTGACGCAGGTGTAGTAGAGACCTGCCCGTTCGCCGGCGCTGCAGCATTTGACATAGCGGGCGTTGTTCTCCATGAAGACCGCGTAGTGGTCGAGCCGGCCGAGGCCGCTCGCCCGCAGGAAATGGGCGAGCCGGTTGCTGCGCCTCTCCAATTCGGCATAGGGAACCGCTTCGCCGCTTTGCGCCATGATGAAGGCCGGCTGCTGCGGCCGGATCCTGGCCTGCAAACCCGGATACATCGCGCCCCTCCCTTGCGGCCGCCGGCGGGTTTCGATCCGCTATAAAGCGGGCAGCGAACGCGCAGGCGGCAATTGAAACAACCATTTAGTCGGCGCGCAAGGGACCAGGAGCGACGATCCCATGGAAAAGGAGCGGTTGCTGGCATTCACCGATGGGGTGATCGCCGTCATCATCACGATCATGGTGCTGGAGATGAAGGTACCGCAGGATGCCAGCCTCGGCGCCTTGGCGTCTGTAACGCCGGTTTTTCTCAGCTATGTGCTGAGCTTCGCTTACGTGTCGATTTACTGGAACAACCATCATCATTTCTTTCATCTGGTCCGCCATGTCAACGGCGTGATGCTGTGGGCCAACATAAACCTGTTGTTCTGGCTGTCCCTCATTCCCTTCGCCACCGGCTGGATGGGGGAGAATCATTTTGCCCCGGTCCCCACCGCTCTGTACGGCGTGGCCCTGCTGATGCCGGCGCTCGCCTTTTATGGACTACAGCTGGTGATCATTCGCGCGCAGGGCAACGACTCGGCGCTGGCCCGGGCGATCGGCCGCGACCTCAAAGGCAAGGTTTCGCCCGTGCTCTATGTCGCCGGCATCCTGCTCGCGTTTGTCGATGCGCGGATCGCGTGCGCGATCTACCTGTTGGTGGCGCTGTTGTGGTTGATCCCGGACCGGCGCATCGAAAGAGTGGTCCGCCGCCCGTGATCTCTCGCTTACCGCCCGGTTCAGTCCCGATAGGGGCCGGATAAGCGTCATCGCCGGGCAGAATTGCCGAAGCGGCGTTCATAGGCGCGAATATAGGCTCGCGGCAATGGCTTCAGGTGCTGCCGGGTCAGTTCAATCGGTTACATAATCCTCAGTGCAACACCCGACCGCGACCTGTACAGCTTCGCAGATTTGGCAGAAGCGAGAAAAAGCTGCCGCATCAAGCACCGCCGACCCAAAGTGCCATTCTAGGCCGCGGATCAAAGGTTTCAGAGGGGTGGATAGATCCAACGACGGCTTTCTTTGTTTGATCCGGCAAAGCCGTGAATCGACGGGCTGATCCTCGGGTCAAGCCGATGCCGTCGATATGCGTGCCGCCATGGCTCTGGCTGAGATCTCCCATATAGCTCAGCTTGTTGTGCCAAGACTTCGTCAACAGAGGTACGCCATAATTCTGCGCCCTCGGTGGCTAAGGCGACCACGAAAGCCAATCGCGGCTCAGAACTCCTTGGTAATGCCGGCATAAAAGGTGCGCCGCGGAGCGAAGGCCGGTGAGAAGGCGCCGATCGATGTGATGCTTCGCAGCAGATAGATCTCGTCGAGCAGGTTGATCACGTCGAACCGGACTTTGATCGCGCCGATATGGGGCAGCTCGAATGTGTGCGAGACGCCGAGATTGGTCTGCGAGTAGGACGGCAATGTGCCGCCATTGATCGGGCCGCCGGGGCGCGTCGTCCGCGTCCCGGTTCCGGCGAGCAGGTCGGCGCTGAAGCGCGTCCCCTCCCACACGTAAGACAGCCCGGACGAGGCCGTCATCAGCTGGCTGTGGTCGGTTTGAATCCCGTGCGTATCGATATAAGCCAGGTCGTCCGGCGAGAAGTTGAACTGGGCGGATACGATGCCCTTCGCCTGCTGCTGCGCGATCGCCAGGTTCCCGTAATAGGAGAAGGGTCCGTTCTGGTAGGTTGTTGTCAGCTCGACCCCGCGATTGGCGACGATGCGGTAATTGAACGGGATGGTGATGATCGGTGCGCCGAACTGGCCGAAATCGACGCCATTGCGCGCAAATTTATAGTAGAGGTCGACGCCGACCTTGAGGCCGGCGAATAGATCCTGCGTCGCTCCGATATCGAACAGGTTGGCGCGTTCGATCTTCAACGGGTCGTTCAATGTCGACGGCGTGGCCCCCGAAGTGGTCATACCAGTTCCATTGAAGTTGTTGAGCTGGACTAAATTTTCCGCTGGCCCCTCTTGGAATGGCGGCGGCGTGAACAAGTCCGCGTAGCCGGCATGCAGGATCGTCGTCGGGGTCGCCTGCCACACCGAATTGAGGCGGGGACTGAGCTGGCTGCCCACGGCGAATTGGCTGACGACGTCGAACCGGCCGCCATAGTTGACCGTCAGATCCGGCGTGACCCTCCACTCGTCCTGCAGCCAGGCGCTGTAAGCCCAGCCGGTCTTGCCGATACTGGCGAGGATCTCGCTCGGGAACGAGGTCGGCGGCGTGCTGCCGAAGGTTGGGTTGCCGAAGGCGTCGATGCCGTCCTGCACCAGCACCGCCGAGAAGGTCTGAGAAGTGAACCGTTCGCCGCTGACGAGCAGACCTGTACGCAGCGTGTGATCGGCGGCGATTTTGCCGGCGGCATCGACCTGTATTCCGTTGGCGAAGCTCTTCAGCAAGGCATTCTGGGAGATGCCGTTGAAGGCGATGTCGGAGAGTGTGGGGTCACGCCGGAAATGAAGCGTGCTGTATTTGGTGAAGGCCGAGACCCGAAAATCGACGTCCGCGCCGGAATGCAGATAGGAAAGGACGCTGAACTGGCTCGTTTCGTTTTGCCGCTCGTCGAGTTGCGCCGGGTTGTAGGCGGAGACGGGGATGCCGTTGAGGAACGTTATCCCAAGGAAAGTCGGCGTCGCGGGATTATCCGGGATCTCGAACCGGCCGTTGAACACGCCCGCGATTGCGGTCAACCGGTTCTCGCCGTCGATGATCTTGTCGAGATAGGCAAAGGCGTGAAGCTGTTCGGATTGATCGTGGATCTGTTTTGACGCCGGCGTCACGCCGTCGATGCCGTGGTTGGTGCTGAGAAAATCTCCGGAGACGTAATAATTGTAGCCGTCGATCGAGCCGCCGTATTCGGCGCTCGGCTGCAACGTGTCATAGCCGCCACCATACATCGAGATGGAACCGCCGGGAGCGAACAGCCCGTTCTTCGTCTGAATGTCGATGATGCCCGAGGTGCTCAGGCCGTATTGCGCCGGCAGCGCGCCGGTGATCAGGCTGAAGGAGTTGACGAAACGGGGGCTGAGGCCCTGGCCGAAATAGCTCAACCCAGTGGGGAGGGGGATCCCGTTGATCCGGAACTCCTCCGGCTGCATCTCGTTGCGGATATGAATGCCGCCGGCCGCTTCGGCATCCTGGCTCACACCGGGCGCCTGCAAAAGGACTTGGTTGAGTGTGTTGTTCGCGTCGCCTGGCTGGGCCTCGATCGCCTGTCTGGTCACCGTGTAAGTCGAGGCGCCGATCTGGGGCTCGATCGCCGCGCGTGCCGCCTCGAGCCGCCTCGCTATGACGGCTATCTCCTCGAGCTCAACCGGCCCGGGCGCCGGCGCGGGGCCCGGCATTGAGGATGGCGTTTCGGCGGCAGGAGGCGCCACGGCTGCCTGACTGGGTGTGGCAGCCGCAGAAGCGAAGGTAAGATCCGCAAAGGCGTGCTCACCGGCCCCGACCGCGACAGCAGCCGTCGCCATCGCGAACCCCTCCTTGGCCCCGGAGATGGAGTAATCCCCCGCAGCTATCTCGGCGAAGCGGTAATGGCCATCCGCCCGGCTCGTGGCCCGTTTGTCGGTACTGCCCGTAGTCGTGCGCAAGGTCAGCTGCACCCCCGGAATCGGCTGGCCTTGGGCGTCCTTGGCGACGCCTTCGATCATGCCGGTAGGCGGGGCGGTCATCGCCGGGCGCGCGGCGCCGAGCATTACCAAGAGGAGCAGAACCGCGACGATTCCCTGGAGCGGTCCGACTGCCGTCGATATCCTACCGTCCCAGCCTGATCCGACGACGTTTTTCAGCTGATATCGATTTCATCGCGCCGTATCAGTTCATATCGAATGGCGGATATTCCTGGAATACGTTGGTGGCGGTGACCAAGAGGTGGTGCGTCACCGTGCGCGGCGGCATCGTCTCGCCGGCAAGCAGACGCAAGGCGAGTGGCAGCACGTCGTAGCCGTAGCGGTCCATGTAGTAGGCGACCGAACCGAGCACCACGCTGCCGCGGTTGTTGGGGTCGATCTCCTTCTTCTCGCTGGCACCGCCGTGGATGTTCGGGTCGAGCCCTTGGCTGACGATGATGCAGTCGCTCTGCCGCCGGTTCATTTCGATGGCATTTTTGGCGTACACGGCGGCCAGGTCGTCGAGGGTCGCGATCAGCAGCCGTTGGCCGCGCTGAGTCTGCAGGAATTTCGCCAAGAGCGCGTCGGCGCGCACCGACTGTCCGCCGGTGTCGAGCGAGGCGAGCTTCAGCGTGGGCAGCGACTCGTGTACCCCTTCGGTGATGCCCTGTATGCGATCGCTGATGGCGGGGCCCGGGTCGGCGAGGTCACCGATGAGCACCCCGAGTACCTGCTCGTCCGGCCAGGTTTCTCGCGCGAAAGCACCGAGAGCGCGCCCGGCGATGCGGCCGGCGGCGCGATTGTCGGGTCCGTAGAGCGGTGCGCCGGGCAGCGGATCAACCAGGGCCAGGGCCGGGATGGCAGCGGCGGCAAGGCGGCGGGCGATCTCGGCATTCGCCTCGGCATCCGCGTTGTATTCGATCAGCAAGTCGACTTTGGCGGCAATCGCGGCTTCGGCATTGGCGACGGCGCGGCCGGAGTCGCCGGCATTGTCGAAATAGAGCATGTCGACCGGCAAGGTGCGCGCCGCCAACTCGAAGCTGCGCCGCACATCCGAACCGGTGAAGCCTAGCCCCTCCAAGGTCACTCCCGGCGTCTCGTCAAGATTGGCGAGAGCGATCCGGAAACGCCGTGCCTCGGCCCTTGCGACCCTTTTCGGGCCGACGCCGCAAGCGAGCATTCCGGCCAGGAAAAGCCGGCGCCGGAGCACCGGCCGCGACATCATGCGCTACTGGATCGCCTCGATGTTGACAAAGGTGCCGGTCAGCCCGACCGCCTTGGGCACCGTCATCGACAGGAAAAAGGTGGCTCGGCCCGTCCTTGCGGCCTCGGCCGCAATCAGGTCGGTGCGCACATTCTCGATGATGTGGATGCCGTTGTCGGTGATCAACGTTTTGTGCACCGGGAATGCGATGCTCTCTTCCTCGCCCGGAATCACCTCGACCGCCCATTGGTCGGCGCCCACAGCGACGACTTTTTGCGCCGCGAGCCACTCCGCCGCTGACTCGCCGATGCCGGGCTCGCCCTTGTTGTAGGCGGCATTCTGGGCCGGCCACTGTTTGAACAGGTCGCCCCAGCCGGTATTGATAAACACCGCGTCGGCCTCACGCAGGGTCACGTTGTACATCTTCAGCCCAGCCTGCAGATCGGCCACGGTTATCACCGTGCCGGCGTCGAGGCACGGGGTCTTGCAGGCCGGGTTGGGCTTCAACTTGCCTGCGGCTTGGAACACCTTGACCGCGTCGATGATGACGCCACGCGT
>DATEQL010000057.1:0-2619 GCA_035272665.1 Allostellaceae bacterium | reverse complement strand
CGTACCCGTCACCAACCTGACCGACCGCCGCTTGGCCCCCTCCCATTCCCTCCCCCGCCAGCGGGGGAGAGTTAGGGTGGGGGTTCGCGTACTCCACCTCACTCTTGCTCTCGTTTGGCTCGGCTGTGCGACGGCGGCGGCAGAGCCCACGATCCGGGTCGGGTCGCTACGTTACGGGACGCTCAGCTGGCAGCTTGATGTCATCGCCAACCATGGTCTCGACCAGAAGCACGGGATCCGGATCGACGCCCTTGAGCTCGCTGGCACCCCGGCAGCACAGCTCGCCTTGCAGGCCGGCAGCGTCGAGCTGATCGTGTCGGATTGGCTGTGGGTCTCACGGCAGCGGGCCGAGGGCGGTGATCTGACCTTCATTCCGTTTTCGAGCGCGATCGGCAGCCTGATCGTGCCCGGGGCATCACCGATCCGCGATATTGCCGGCCTCGCCGGGCAGCGGCTCGGGATCGCCGGCAGCGCCATCGATAAGAGCTGGCTCGTGCTGCGTCTTTATGCTCGCGCCAAGTTCGGTCTCGATCTCGACGGGCAGGTAGAGAAGAGCTTCGGTGCGCCGCCGCTATTGAGCGAGGAGCTGGCCGCCGGACGGCTCGACGCCGTGCTGACCTTTTGGCCTTTTGCCGCCAAGCTCGAGGCGCATGGCATGCGGCCCCTCCTCTCGATCGGCGACGCCCTTGCGGCACTCGGCATTCCCGCGCACCTGCCGCTGACCGGTTATGTCGTATCCACACACTGGGCACGGGAAAACCAGGCGGCACTCGACGGGTTCATCGCCGCGGCGCGAGCGGCAAATGCGATACTTGCGGCTTCCGACGCGGAATGGGAGCGGATCTTGCCGCTGACGGGTGCCGCCGACAGCGCGGAACTGATCAAGCTGCGCGACGCCTACCGCGATGGGATACCGCGAGGCTGGGACGAGGCCGAGAGAGCGGCAGCGGCGCGGCTCTATCGGCTGCTCGCCGACATCGGCGGCTCCGCGCTGGTCGGGCCGAGCCCCGATCTCACGCCCGGGACCTTCCTCGACGGCGTGCGGTATTGACGCGAGAAGGCGTGATGGTAGGGCTCCCGGTCTCGCTCGCCGGGCGGGTAACCTCGCTTCTATCCCTCCTCGTCGCCTGGGAGGCGGCAGCATGGCTCGTGCACAGCCGGCTGTTTCCGGGGGCTGGGGCGGTGCTCGCGACGCTTGCCGAGGAGGCGATCCACGGCGACCTTCTGCACCAGCTCGGCGCCACCCTGGCCCGGGTTACAATCGCCTTCACCCTGGCGATGAGTATCGGAACGGCGATCGGTATCGCGATGGCGCGTTCGCGCACGCTCGACACGCTGCTCGACAGCGGGGTCGTGTTGCTGCTCAATCTCCCGGCTCTCGTCATCGCCGTGCTGCTCTATGTCTGGTTCGGGCTTACCGAAGCTGCAGCGATCGGCGCGGTGACGCTCAGCAAGCTGCCGACCGTCGTTGTGACCTTGCGCGAAGGCGCGCGCACGCTCGACCGCGATCTCGAAGATATGGCGAAGAGCTTCCGGCTCAGTACCTGGCGGACGTTGCGTCACGTCGTCCTGCCCCAGCTGTCCCCGTTTTTCCTGATCGCTTCCCGCACCGGGCTCGCGCTGATCTGGAAGATCGTGCTAGTCGTCGAACTGCTCGGCCGTCCCGATGGCATCGGCTATGCGATCCAGGTCTTCTTTCAGCTTTTTGACATCAGGCGTTTGATCGCCTATGCGCTGGCCTTCGTCGCCGTCGTGCTCGCGGTGGAGTGGGGTGTTCTGCAGCCGCTCGAACGCCGGCTGACGAGATGGCGCCGGTGACCGTCGGGGTCATGATCGACATTGACGAGAAACAATACCCGGGCCATGCCGGCGGGACGCCGGTGACGGCGCTCCGCAACCTGCGGGCATGCGTGGCGCCCAGCGAGTTCTGCGTGATCACCGGTCCCTCGGGCTGCGGTAAGACCACCCTTCTCAACCTGATCGCCGGGCTCGACCGCGATTTCGCCGGGGTTGTCAATTTCGAGCCGTCACCTGCGCCGCGGATCGGCTATGTTTTCCAGAGCCCGCGCCTTCTGCCGTGGCGAACCGTGCGCGATAACGTGGCACTGGTGCTGCCACGCAACGCCGACCGCGCGGCCCTCGATGCGCTCCTCACCGAGATCGGGTTGGCCGACGCCGCCGACGCGTATCCCGCTCGGTTGTCGGGCGGCATGGCCCGGCGCGCCGCACTCGCCCGCGCTTTTGCCATTGCGCCGGACCTTTTGCTGATGGACGAACCGTTCCTGTCGCTCGACGCGCCGGCAGCGGAGCGGTTGCGCCGCCTGTTGCTCCGTCTAATATCGACCCGTCCAGCCACAGTGCTTTTCGTTACCCACGATCTCGCCGAGGCGGTCGAGCTCGCGGACCGCATCCTCGTGCTGTCAGCCGCACCGGGGCGGGTGGTCGCCGAAATGCCGATCGCCGTGCCGCGCGAGAAACGGCGCGGCCCTGAAATCCTGGCGGCGCTGCGAGCCGAACTCGCGCGGCTCGCAGGTCACCCCATCGAGCCCTGCACTCTCAACGGCGCGGGCGTCGGCTAGCCATTCCGTGAGCGCATAAATACAACGAAAATCGCGATTC
>DATEQL010000056.1:0-7301 GCA_035272665.1 Allostellaceae bacterium | reverse complement strand
CCGACGGCGAACCCGATCCGCCAGCCTGCCATCGAATAGGTCTTGCTGAGCGAAGAAAATTCGACAGCGATGTCGCGGGCGCCGGGAACCTCGAGGATCGAGGGAGGCGGCTTGCCGTCAAAGTAGAGTTCCGCATACGCGATATCCGACAACACGACGATGTTGTGCCGGCGGCAGAACGCGATGATCTCGCCGTAGAAATCGAGGTCGACGGTTTGGGCGGTCGGATTGGCCGGGAAGTTGAGGACGATCGCGAGCGGTGCTGGAACGCTGTGCTGGACCGCCTTTTTGAGCTCGGCGAGAAAGTCGAATTCCGGGCCAACCGGCACGTGGCGCACCGAAGCGCCCGCCATGATGAAGCCGAACGCGTGAATCGGATAGCACGGGTTCGGGACGAGGATAACATCGCCCGGCGCGGTGATCGCCTGAGCGAGGTTAGCCAGCCCTTCCTTCGAGCCGAGGGTAACGATCACCTCGCTTTCCGGGTCGAGTTCGATCCCGAAGCGGCGCGTATAATAGGCGGCACAGGCGCGGCGCAGGCCGGCGATGCCGCGCGATACAGAATAGCCATGAGTTCGCGGGTTCTGTACCGCCTCGACGAGCTTGGCGACGATGTGGGGTGGGGTCGGGCCGTCGGGATTGCCCATACCGAGATCGATGACATCGCGACCCGCGGCGCGAGCCTTCGCTTTCAGCCCGTTGACCTCGGTAAAGACGTAGGGGGGAAGGCGCTTGATACGATAGAATTCTTCGGGCATGGCACTCGGCGCGAGTTGAACGCCGAAGTCTAGGCCGGCCGCTCCCGGTTTGGCGAGGATGATAGTGTCGCAGAACGCGCCCTTTTCATCTCATTCGACCCGACGCCCACGACCGAAGCTTTGACCCTGACCCATGCATGAATCTGATCGAGACGATCGTCGCCCTTGGTGCTAGCGCGCTGCTACTCATCGTTGCCGTCGTGCTCGATCGGCGGCCTTACCGGCCGGGCAAGTTCAACTACATTCCGCTGATGATCATTTGCCTAGCGGCATGTCTCGTCCTGGGTCGTCACTTGTTCACTTTAATTCGGTAGCAGTGAGCTGCGGTTGAGCTGGTCGGGTATCGAGTTCAACGGCAGAATCGGAGGTCGTCGCGCTCGTTCTCGTAATCTTCCATCGCTTGTTGGAGGACGTTGTCGGGCGGTAGCGCGCGCAACGCCTGGGAGATCTTCTTTAACGTCGCCTCGTCGTAAGCGACCGGCTTGGGGCACTGGCATGCACTCGAGCGTGCACTGCTGCAACCGGCCACGACCAGAAGCGCGGCAAAGGCCGCGATCCCTATCCCCGTCCTCGAAGCCATGCAAGTAACTCCCCCCGCCCCACCGCACGATGGCCAGGGCCCGCTACGCAAATCAAGTAAGAAACGCACCGGCGCGGCGGGGCCTGCTCAACTATGGGGCAGCAGCCGGCGTCCGAGTTGGATCCGCACATCGTTCAATATGTCGGTCACATGAGAGATCGCCGACCGCATTTCGGCCTGGAATTCGTGCGCCTCTCGGTGCTGGTCATCGATGGCGTGCTCGATCGTGGCGATCCGCAACTCATGTTCGCTCACCTTAACCGTCAGATCGGCACGCACCTGCTGGATATCTGAACGGAGGCTCAAATAGCTGGTGATCGCCCCTCCTCCGATCGTCACCAGGATGACGGCGGCCTGAAGGATGTGCCCGAAGTTGATTTCCGGGCTGAACCTCGGCCACAAGCGCTTGTCGTCGGTCATCTTCGCCGCCCGACGATCCTAATTCCGCCGGGGCCGAAGCTCATCGTCTTGGTCTCGCCGCCGACGACGACAGAGCACTCGCCGGTGGTCTCGTCCGCGGTGACGATCTCGCCCGGGACATCGGTGTAGTTGTCGGTGCGCACGATCTTCCAGCGGCGCTTGTCTTCGCTGGTGTGCCACGATTCGAGTTTCATCTGCGGGCGACTCCGGTTTGGCGGCCTACATTGCGGACAAATCTGCGGACCGGCCGTGTGCCCGCAGATTAAATGAGCCATGTCACGGATAGCTTCAGCAATTTCAGTCGAACGTCTGGCTCGACTATAGAGACGAGCGGGAAAGGATAGTCAGCGAGAAGGGATATTCAGCGGAGTCGGCTGCGACAGCGACCGCGAAAAGATGGGAGGAGCAGAATAATGATCATGGCGTCGGTTGTTCCACCATTGACCCAGTTGCGCGATCGTGTCGGCGAAGCGGCTACGGCCGCCCAGCGTCCGACGCCAGGAACCCGCACGACGGTGCCCTCGATTTGACCATCAGTGTGTTGCCACGATTTCCATTCCGACCGGCGGACAGACCGGACTGGACCCGTATTCGGGGAGCCAAAGTGCACATTGCTAACAGTTCGAATTGTCCGGAATCACCTCCCACCGACGGGTCATTCCTAACTCGATCCGATAAAGGTCCAGGCAAGATTGGTCAGTGTTGGATCCGGGGTTAACGGAGCTATCACGGTCAATACATCGCCGCTCATGAAGGTGGTCGCCGATGGCATCCCAAACGTCGCCGCCGTTGCCGAGGCTGCAAACACCATAGTTCCGACATTGGTACCGTTCTTCTGGATGTCGTAGGTCGTCGAGGTCGTCGCAGCGACCCCGGCGGTGCCCTGGGAGCCGGAAAGCCCGACCGGGAATATAACCGTTCCCGCGAACACATAGCGCTGCGCGACTTGGTTGGCGGTGGTCGTACCGGTATAGGAGCCCGACACTGTGGTCGACACCGCAGCTTTGCCCGAGCCGGTCCCCGTGTAGGTATAGGCAGTCACCGAGGAAAGGTTCTGCAACGCGCCACTCACGATATTGAACGACAGGAACTTCAGATAAATCGTCTGGCCGATCAGCGTATTGGGGTACGGGAAGCGGCCGATCGACTGATCGATCCGTGCGAATTGCGTCCCGGCCGGATGACTCGCCGCAGTCGTACCGTAGGCACCGCGATAGAGTGTCGTAAGATTATAGTGGTAAGCGCCCGTCAGGCTCGCAGTCTGATAGGCGAAGAGCTCTCCGCCCACATAGCAAAGGGTAACGAGGTTCGCGGCGTCGGTGGCCGAGACCGACAGAAGCTGGCCGCGGCTTTCGCTCAGATCGACCGAGCACGTGTCGGTGGTGTCCGGATTGCCGCCGCTGTTGCTCATCGTCCCGGTCAAGACGCCCTGCGTTGCCGAGCCGGAAACCGTGCCCGCAAAAGCATAAGAACTGCCGTCGCTCGAGATCCAGACCTGCGCGCCGCCCCAATTCGGGCCGCCTGACAGTGCGATCCAGATTTCGAGATCGCCCGACAGTAGCGCCGCCGGCGGCTCGAAGATCAGCGGCGGGTTGACATCACCGGGCGCCGAGCTCCAATTCGGCACAAAGCCGCCGACCGCGCTGCCACTCGCCTGCTTCACGGCCGGGCTCGCCGTGCCGCCGCCCACCCCGAGGATTGAGGGCGAGTCGGATGGCGAATAATTGGCCGGCGGGTAGAGCACGGTCGGCGAATAGGCGCCAAAGAAATCCTCGGCGGTAATCGACAGCATCCCTTCGTCGTCTTCCTCGACACCCGTGATCCGCACCGTCAAGGCACTCGCACCCAGCCGTGAATCGGTGATCTGTACCAGATCCATCGGCTCCAGCAGGATGTACTTCCAGCCGAGCTGAAAGGTGTACGTATTGCGGTAGAGGAGCTGGCGTTGCAACATCAGTTGAGCGACCATGCCGCCGACATAGAGCGGGTCTGTGATCAGCCGCGCCTTGGTACTGGTATCGCGCCGCACCCCGTAGAGATCGATCGAACCTTGGTCGGAGGCCTCGGCAATTGCGGTATTGTAGTTGTTCTGTCGATCGAGACACTCGACCTCGATCATGTTGTTGGCGTCGGCCGGGGTCGAGCGCATGATGTGCAGCGGATCGTCGGTGAACCCGCCGGTGATCGGTGTCGCGCCGGAACGCAACGCCGGACCGCCAGCTGTGACACCCAGATTGGTGCCGACACTCGATTCCTGAACGATGTAATCGTCCTCGCCAAGGCTGTAGACGGGCATCGTGTTCGGCGTGAAAATGGCGGTCGTCGTTGCCCCGACGCCGGCCGCGGAGATTCCGGCGCCGCCCGCTTGGCCGATCGTGGTGTTACCCGTCGGCTGCGACTGGATTATCATGACGCCGTCGGCACCGGCGCCCGACGCGAGAATGCCGAACCCGGTGACGTTGGCGTCGCCGTTGACGGCTTGCGCGAGCCCGGCCATCGCCCCCGGCATCTGCAGGTTCGCCAAGCTTGTATACGAGACTGTATAGGGCGAGCCGCCATTGAAGCCGGGATCGATAAATGTCAGGCTGATCGTGTCGCCGCCCGCCTGGGTCGGCGCTCCGCCAAAGCTCACCAGGGTGAAGGCGTTGGTGACCGGATGGTCGCCGTACGGAATGATCTTCAACAGTGCGCCGGACCACACGATCGCGCTGTTGGTCACTTTCGTGATGTCGGCGAGCCATTGCTGCGCCTCCTGCTGCTGGTCGAGCAGCGGCGACAGGAACAGGCCGACTGCTGCGCAATAGCTGGCGTAGGACGAAGCAGCGCCGGATGTCATCGCCGGGTCGAGGTTGGCGGACGGGAAATTTGCCCCATAGCGGGGGTTGGTCAGAAAATCCTTGACGATCTGCGCCGGGTTTGCGTCATAGCCGTTGGGCGAGGCACCCGAGATGCCGGTTCCGACACCAAACACCTCAAGATTGAAATTCGGCAGGGTCGCGGTGTTGCCGAGCTGATAATTCGAGAAGACAATGTTTGCCGTGCCGGAATAACCGATCGTCTTCGCGGGATGGGCGCTTGCCCAATAGGGGTCGATCGTCTGCCCGTCGGAACCGAGATTGATGCTCGAAATGCTCTGAAGACCGGTGACGACGCCGATGTTCTTGTCCCACCAGGCTAGACCGAAACCGGTGATCGGCCCCTGGCATATTCCCATTATGAAAGAGGCCGAATACATGTACTGCTGGCCGCCGCCTTTGCCGCCGCCACCGCCTTTGCCCTTACCTCCGGCTTGCTTGCTGGGCGTCGCGGTAAAATCGTCATAGTCGAGCAGATTGGGGCTGACCTTGGTGGTGCCGTAGATCAGCGGGATGACACCGCCCGCTTGAGAGGTCTGGAACTGCAGAGATCCGACAGCGCGCTGCTGCTTGGCGTTGGAGCTGCCGCCGAGAATTCCGCCCATCAGACAAACGGGTCAAAGAAGCGCACCGGGCGCCCCGCCAGCTGCGGCTGCTTCGCGTCGGCATAGAGCACGCCGGCACTGTGCCAGGCGTGGATCAGGCGAGGCCACTCAATGACGATCGCGCCGTGCGCGAAGCAACGGCCGAATTTGAACAGCGCAACGTCACCCGGCTCCGCCGGCCCCGAAATCTCGCGCGCATACCGCATTATCCCCTCTAGATAGCGCTCGGCATCGCGATGCAGGTGCCAGTCGGGTGGATAAAAGGGGACTTCAATGTGCGGGACGACACCGGCCGCCTCGAAGACCTCGGCGAGCATCATCAGGCAATCAGTGCCGACGCCCTTGACCCGGCCCATATGGTGATAGGGCGTGCCCAACCACCCTTGGGCCTGCTCGACGACCACAAGCCGCCGCGAATCCATCCGAGCAGGAAGGGTCATACGGCGGTCTCCGGGGTCGGGATATAGGGAAAACCGCCAAAGTGGACGGCGTTGTTGAAGACGTTGGTACAGGTCGCAAGCGTGCGATCGCAGCCCGGCAGAAGCTGGAATTGGTCGCCGACGGCGACCGGCGACAGAAAGGCGAGCTTGACCGTTACGGCGCCGCCGCCGACAAAGGTCGATATCGTGCGACTGTAGCCGGCATTGCCTCCGGTGACAGCGACTATCGTCCCTTGTACGTAGGGCGTGGTCGTCGTTGGCGCCCCCTGGATGACCGTCGTCGTCGATCCACTGGCGGCCGAGAACGTTGCCCCAAGGCTCGACCGGTTGAAAAGGCACAACGCGTCGCCGAAGACATGCGTGCAGCTCGATTGCCACAGTCGCCGTGGCATCTGGATATTGAGCAGTTCTAGGTGCGATCGGCATTTCATGTCGACACCGGTGCGGCTGCAATCGATGTCGGAGATGCGCCCGGAGAACAAGATCACCGTTCCGGCGCTGGTTTCGCCATAACCCCCGCCGGCAGCGCCCATAAAGGCGCGTTCCAGCTGCAACAAGGCGCCGTCGAATTGTCCTTGCCACGCTGCTTCTAGGAACGGCGTCGAGCCGACGAGGTCGCTCGTCTCCGGGTAGATCTTGATATCGAGCTCGTCGACCTGGGTGCCAATCACGATCTTGGTCTTCGAACGTTCGAATTTTGGCCCCGACGTGAACAGGTACCCATTGGCGACGATCGGCGTCAAGGCTGCCGAATAACGTAGGATCGTCGCGCCGCCGACGAGGGTGAAGGTGTAAAGGTCGGCCATAATGAATTGTTCGCCGCTGTTGAGCAGCGCAATCAGGGCGGGGGAAGCGGGCTTCACGAACGCACCGAGATGAACGTAAGCTTTTTCAGCTGCCACAGTTGAAACATGAAATTCTCGAAAGCATAGCTGTCGTCGATGAATCGGCATCGAAAGTAATAGCTGTAGTCGGCGGTGATTATTAGCCCGGAGCTCGGCGCCGTGCTGAACGTCACCAATCCGGTGTTAGGATCTACGCTGTAGTTTCCCGGGTGTTGTGTGATACCGTCGAGGTAGACCGCACTGACGACGTTAGGCGCTAAGATCGGTTCTAGAAAGCCGCCGCCGGGCAGCGTTGCGCCCATCGCCCGCTGCAGTTGGAAGACGGTCGTACTGGCATTGCCGACGCCGATCTGCTGCCCGGTGACCTGATCATCGCTCGGGTCTCGAAACAGGAACGTGCCAAAGGCGCCCTGGCAGAGCATGAAGAACCCCATCAGGGTCCGCAGTTCGTCGTAGCCGGCTGCCGGGTTGTCGCGCAGTAGATCAAAGACCAGCGTAAACTGCCAAAGCGGGTAGGGATAATCGAGCGCTCGCAATTCCCGCCCTGACACCGCTCGCTGGATTCGGGTCTGAAAGGTCGGCGTCTTGATTACGCTCCAGGCGAGACCGGGCAGCGACGGGAAAACTCCGATGTCCGCCATCAGCTCGTCCGCAGCATCGATCCGTTGCGCATAGCGTTGTTGATCGCCGCAACGAGCGCACCGCCGTTGCTGCGAAAAAACCGCGCCACGTCCTGGCTATCCATCGCCGAGACGCCAAAGTTGACGACAACGGGTGCACCGCCGCCGCTCGCATTGG
>DATEQL010000055.1:0-8474 GCA_035272665.1 Allostellaceae bacterium | reverse complement strand
CCAACAATTTTCTGCGCCCGACCGAGGAACTCCCGGCGACAGAGGCACGGCTCGGCGCGCCGCGCGCACAGCTGCATCTGACCTACATCTTGGCGGAGACCACGACCGGGATCGTCCTCGTCGATCAGCATGCGGCGCATGAGCGGCTGGTTTACGAGCGCATGAAGGAAGCGCTGGCCGCAAAAGGCGTGGCGCGCCAGGCCCTGCTGTTGCCCGAAATCGTCGAGCTCGACGAGACCAGCGCCGCACGGCTCGCCGTCCGGGCCGAGGAGCTCGCCGAATTCGGGCTAGTGCTCGAGCCGTTCGGGCCCGGTGCGGTCGTCGTCCGCGAGGTCCCGGCTTTGCTGCCGGGGCTCGATGTCGGCGCCCTGGTGCGCGACCTCGCCGACGAGCTCGCCGAATGGGGCGACACGCTCGCATTGAAGGAGCGGATCGAGACCGTCTGCGGCACCCTCGCCTGCCACACCAGCGTGCGCGCCGGAAACCGCCTGTCGCAGGCCGAGATGGACGCGCTATTGCGCCAGATGGAGGCCACACCCAACAGCGGCCAGTGCAATCACGGGCGCCCGACCTATGTGGCGCTCGACCTCGCCGATATCGAGCGGCTCTTCGGCCGGCGCTGAGAGCGAACCGGCGGGGCCCTCCAGCCTCGACCTCGGGCAATTCAGCCTTCGTTAATCGCCGCTCCCGCACATTGCCCGGTCTGTTCTTTACCGAGGCTGAGATGCGGTTCATTGCTGCGGCATTCGTGGGCTTGGCGGCTTTGTCTGTGCAGGCGGCACCGACCCCAAAAAAGGCAATCCCAGCCTCGCTCGGCTTGGCGCCGGTGGTCGAATTGGTGACGCAGGGCTGCGGGCTCGGCTGGCACCGCGGCCATTGGCAGGACCCGTCGGGCCAATGGCATTGGGGCCACTGCTTTCCAAGCGGACGCTGAGCTATTCGAACGTCACCGATTTTACGAGATTGCGCGGCGTCGTGGGTTTAGGCGGGGGTCACTGGCTCGGCTCCGGTTTCGACCCCAGGATTGGAAGGCGTCAAGGGCACCCGACGATCTGCGCCGCGCCGGCCATCCCGAAGATCTCGATGAGTCGGACCACCTGATCGAGAAAATCTCGATCGGCATAGTCCTCCCCACTTTCGACCAAGATGATCATGGCTATAAAGCCCGGGGCGATCTCTTCAAGCCACCGGGCGTGCCGCAAAATGGATGCCGTCGTAGCCATCGGATGACGCACCCGCCAACATTGCGTCAACGCCGCGTCAAAAGGTGCGCCTAGAATCCTAAACGAGTCGTTAATGAGCCGCGCGGGCGTGCTGTTTGAACGACCGAGCACGCCGGCTGAAGTGAACGGAGATCAGTCGGGCAGGCCGAAGACCTCTTCGGGCTCGTTGAGACCGCGGACCGGCTGGAAGCCGAGCGAGACGAGCGGGCGCGGGCAGATTCGAGCGAAGGCGCTGGAGAATAGCATCGGGCGTAAAAGCCGCTTGGTCAGGTCCTCGATCCGCGAAGCGAGATTGACCGCCGGCCCGATCACCGTGAAGTCGAGCCGGCCGGCAGCGCCAACATTGCCGTAAATGACCTCGCCGAGATGGAGGCCAATGCCGGTTCTCAGCTCGCTGCCGCCAGTTGCGCGGCGACCCTGGTTGATCGTATCGAGGCGCTCGAGCCCCTCGATTGCCGCTTCGAGGGCGTGCACGCTCGATTGGGAGAAATCGTCGTCATCCTCAGCCGGGAAGATCGCCAATATGCCGTCGCCGATGAATTTGAGGATCTCGCCCCTGTGTTTCTCGATCGGCGTGGCGAGCGCGTCGAAATAATCGTCGAGCAGTTCGATCACTTCGTCTCCCGGCAGCCGATCCGAGAGTGCCGTGAACCCGCGCAAATCGGTCATCATGATCACGGCGCGCAGCCGCTCCCCCTCGGCCCGACGGATCTGCCCAGCGAGGATGCGCCGCCCGGCCTGCGGGCCAAGATAGGTGTCGAGTAGATTGGCGCTGATGCGGCGCACCACTCGGGTCTCGACGATCGCCGCGAGGGCCGGGTTGATCTCTTCGAGCGCCGCGATGTCGCCACCGCTGAACCCTCCCGGCCGATCGGTCGCCCAGGTCACCACCGGAAAGCGGCCAAAGGTGCGGTTCAGCGCGAGCGCGAAATAATCGGTGGCACCGGCCTTTCTGAGCTTCGACAGCAGCGGATATTCAGGCGTGTCTTCGATCAGACGGTGGCGAACTGGTGTCCCGCTTTCGATCACCGGACGGATCGGACTCAGCAGATACTCCTCGGTCTCCTCCGAGCCGTGGAGGATCCGGAATTCTTCGATGACTTTGAGGTCGCGCAACCAGCGCGCACCGAGGCCACGGATCAGCGGATGCAATGTACCTGCGTAAAGGGTCGCGCGCCACAACGGCACGCCATCCCCGAGCACGCGCCAGCAAAGCTCGTCGAACAGCTCGACATAGCTGTCGATATGCGGGCCTTCGCCGAGGATCCAGCGGTCGACTCGACCCCCCTGTATCGGCGCGCCCAAGCCGGCATAGGCGCCTTCGGTGCGGAAGAACTCTTCGCCGCTCGTCGTTGGGGCGTCCGGGACATCCAGGGGCATGCTGGTCACCATTCGGGCTAGGAATCAGCGCGGCACGCCCGAGAGCGGCCGCTAAATAAATAGGCTCGTCCGCCGCGGTTGCGATGGGCCGGCCGTTTCCTCGTCGGGCGGCCTGGTTTAACGTGACGTTCACGAATGTGACATTCGGGAGAGCGAGCTATGGCCGGCTTTACTACGCGACCCGAGATCCGCGGCACCTTCGGCGTTGTCGCCTCGACGCATTGGCTGGCGTCCGCCGTCGGCATGAGCGTGCTCGAAAAGGGCGGCAATGCGTTCGACGCGGCGGCAGCCGCCGGTTTCACATTGCAGGTGGTCGAGCCGAGCACCAACGGCCCGCTCGGCGAGGCGCCGATGCTGGTGTGGAGCGAGGCGAACCGCCGCTGCGACATGATCTGCGGCCAGGGTGTCGCACCCGCAGCCGCGACGATCGCGAGGTTCCGCGACCTCGGGCTCGATCTGATCCCCGGCACCGGGTTGCTCGCCGCTGCGGTACCTGCTGCCTTTGGCGCCTGGATGCGGCTCCTGCGCGACTACGGCACGATGCCGCTGGGCGAGATCCTGGGGCCGGCGATCGGCTATGCCGAGAACGGCTACCCGATGGCGCGCCGGGTCAGCGAGACGATCGCCGTCGTGGCCGAGATGTTTCGCCGGGAATGGCCGAGCTCGGCCGCGGTCTATCTTCCCCACGGCAGGCCGCCGGAGTCGGGGCGGCTATTCCGCAATCCCGCACTCGCAGCGACTTACCGCCGCGTCCTCGCAGAAGCCGGCGACGGGACGCGCGAGCACCAGATCGAGCGCGCCCGCACCGCCTGGTATCGCGGGTTTGTCGCGGAGGCGATCGACAATTTCTGCCGGTACCAGAAGGTGCTCGACGTCTCGGGGCGGCGCCATGGCGGGCTCTTGACCGGCGAGGACCTCGCCCGCTGGGAGGCGCCGGTCGAGGCGCCGCTGACCTTCGATTATCGCGGCTACACTGTCGCCAAGGGCGGCCCCTGGAGCCAAGGGCCGGTGTTCCTGCAGCAATTGGCGTTATTGCAGGGGTTCGATCTCGACGATCTCGATCCGCTCGGTCCCGATTTCGTTCATACCGTCGTCGAATGCGCCAAGCTCGCCTTCGCCGACCGCGAAGCCTGGTACGGCGATCCTGGTTTTGTCGAGGTGCCGATGCGCACCTTGCTCAGCTGCGGCTACAATGACGCAAGGCGAGGGTTGGTCTCCGATCAGGCTTCGCTCGAGTTGCGCCCGGGGCGCCCGGACGGCCGCACCCCGCGGGTGCTGGTCGGCGGACACGAGGCGGCGATCGCAGGTGCCGGCATCGGTGAGCCGACGATCGGCGAGCCAGTGACGAGCCCCCTTGGGGTGGTCGCCGGCGACACCTGCCATGTCGATGTCGTCGACCGTTGGGGCAACATGGTTTCAGCGACGCCGAGCGGCGGTTGGCTGCAGAGCTCGCCGGTCATTCCGGAGCTCGGCGTATGCCTCGGCTCGCGCATGCAGATGTTCTGGCTCGAGGAGGCGCTGCCGGCGAGCCTCGCCCCTGGCAAGCGGCCGCGCAGCACGCTCTCGCCGTCGATGGCGTTCAAGGACGGCGAGCCCTATCTCGCCTTCGGCACGCCGGGCGGCGACCAGCAAGACCAATGGTCGCTGTTGATGTTCCTGCACCACGTCCATCACGGCATGAACCTGCAGGAGGCAATCGACTGCCCGGCCTTCCACAATGAGCACACGCCGGGCTCGTTCTACCCGCGGGCCGCGCAGCCCGGCCTCGTGGCCCTCGAAGCGCGCTTCCCGGAGACGACGCGCGTGGCCTTGGCGGGCCGCGGCCATCGCTTGCGTGTCGGCGAGCCGTGGTCCGAAGGCCGTCTCTCCGGCTGCGCCCGCGAGGCGACCCCGGAAGGCACGGTGCTCAAAGCCGCCGCCAACCCGCGCGGCATGCAGGGCTACGCCGTCGGCCGCTAAGCAGAGGGTTTCTACTTTCAAATCAATACGTTGGGCGGGAAAGTCGCGACTTGAGGAACACCGAATTCGGTCTCGCCGATCAACGTAATCCGTTCGGCCCTCAGGGAGCGGAACAACAAGTGGCCGTGACGAAACAAGCCAAGATCGGCGACCATTGTCCTGTTGCCATCCGCTTCTCCGGGGTGGGGCGGCGGGTGTAAGCTCGCCGCCATGCCCCGTCTCAGCGTCAACCTCAACAAGATCGCGCTCTTACGCAACTCCCGCCGCACCGGCGTGCCGGATGTGTTGCGCTTTGGCCGGATCGCGCACGATGCGGGCGCGGACGGACTGACCGCGCATCCGCGCCCCGACGAACGCCACATCCGTCGCACCGACGTTCTCGGCCTCGCCGAGCTGATGCAACCGTGGCGGCCGGGCTTCGAGCTCAACCTCGAAGGCTACCCCGATCGCCGCTTCCTCGACCTCCTCGACGAGATCGGGCCGGAACAATGCACCCTGGTGCCGGATGCGCCCGATGTCCTGACCTCCGAGGAGGGGTGGAAGCTCGGGGTCGAAGATCGACGATTGCTCGATCCGGTGATCCCGGCCCTCAAAGGCATGGGCTGCCGCGTCATCCTGTTTGTCGACCCCGACGCTTCCGTCGTCGAGCGGGTTCGCGACGCCGGCGCCGACGGGATCGAGATCTACACCGGCTCCTACGCCGCGGCGTTTCGCACGGGCAGCCCCGAAGCGCTACTGCAAGCCTGCGCTGCAACCGCCGCGCGCGCGGCCGAGCTCGGCCTCGTCGTCAATATCGGCCACGACCTGAACCTCGACAATCTGCCGGCGTTGACAGCAGCCTTACCGAGGTTCGCCGAGGCTTCGATCGGGCACGAGCTGACCGCCGACGCCCTGGTGATGGGTTTTGCCGACGTGGTCCGCGCGTACAAGGCGGTGCTGAGCGGTTAGGGCGCAGGCGATGCGCTATGTCAGGCGGGTGTTGCAACCGGGCGAGACGATCGTCTATGCCACGCGACTGCATTGGGTTTTCTTTCTGCGGACAATATTGCTGCTGATTGTCGGTGTCATTCTGGCCGGGGCGGCGGTTTCGACCAGCGACAATCAGAATGTCAGTCTGGCCTTCGGGATTGCCGCGGTCCTATTCGCGCTGCTGGCTCTCGGGGCAGGACTACGAGCGTTCATCCGGCGGGCGACGACCGAGCTGGCCATAACCGACCACCGCATCATCTACAAAACCGGTCTGCTCGCCCGGCACACCGTCGAGATGAACCGCGACAAGGTCGAGAGTGTGGATGTCGACCAGACGGTTTGTGGCCGCATCTTCGGCTATGGCACGATCATCGTTCGCGGCATCGGCGGCAGCTTGGAGCCGATCCGCAACATCGGCGACCCGCTGACCTTTCGCAGCTACATCACCGCGGGCCCCTCGACCCTCGCCGCGCGCAGCTGATCGCGCTTCCCTACTAGGCTCGCGAGATTGCTTCGTCGCTGTGCTCCTCGCAATGACTGGATTGTCATTGCGAGCGAAGCGAAGCAATCTCGCTCCGTTTCGAACCCCGAGGCTGATGCGATGAAGATCTCCGGTATTCGCTCTTCGATCGTTGCCCTTCCGGCCGACGAGCCGCTCGCCGATGCGGCGGAAAACCCGAATGCGACGCGGCCGATCGTCACGTTGCAGGTCGAGACCGACGAGGGGATCGTCGGGGTCGGCGTGACCTATTTCGGCGGCGCGCTCACCGGCACCTTGCGGAGTGCGGTCGACGAGCTCGGGGCGTTGACGGTCGGCGAGGACCCGCAGCGCGTCGAGGCGGTCGCCGCGAAACTGCGCGCGGCCGCCGGCTCCGCCGGGCCCGGGGGCATATTCAACCTCGCCTGGTCGGCGCTCGACATGGCTCTGTGGGACATCCGCGGCAAGGCGTTGAACCTGCCATTGTGGAAATTGCTCGGCGGCGCGCGCGAGCGGGTCCCGACCTACGCCAGCGGTGCCTTGATGCGCGGCCTCTCGCTCGACCGTGTGGTGACCGCCGCCGCCCGCCTGAAGGAGCGGGGCTTCCGCGAGATGAAGACGCAGCTGGCGCTCCCCGGAGACACCACGCCGGCCAAGGAGGTCGAGCGCATGCAGCGAGTGCGCGAGGCCATCGGCCCGGATATCAAGCTGATGTGCGACATCAATCAGCGCTGGCGGGTCGAGCAGGCAATCGACATCGGCCGCCGGGTCGAGGATGCGGGGGTCGGCCTTTTTTGGCTCGAGGACGTGACGACGGCGGACGATTTTCCCGGGCTCGCCCGCGTCACCGCCGCTCTCTCGACGCCGATCGCCGGCGGCGAATACGTCTGGGGGATCGTGCCGTTTCGCCACATGGTCGAAAGGCACTCGGTCGACATCGTGATGATCGACCTGGTGCGGGTCGGCGGGATCACCCAGTGGCTGAAGGTCGCCGGCATGGCCGAGGCGTTTAATCTTCCGGTGGTCAGCCACCTGATCCCCGAGGTCCATGTCCACTTGATCGGTGCGGTGCCGAACGGTCTGACGGTCGAATACATGCCGTGGCTGATGCGCCTCTTCGAAGAGGTTCCGCGGCCGCAGAACGGCGAGCTCGTGATGCCGACTGCACCCGGTCTCGGGCTCAAATTCGACCAGGCGACTCTCGATCGCTATCGCGCCGCCTGACACTACAGCCCCCACCCCAGCCCTCCCCGCATGCGGGGGAGGGAGGGACCCGCGCAGCGGGAGGGTGGGTGGGGGCCGCCCGATGGAGGACTTCCATGAAGATATCGCGCATCCGCTCGCAGATCCTCGTTCTTCCGCAAGAGGATCCGCTCGCCAACACGCCGGAAGACCCGAACGCCGCGCGGCCGATGGTGATCCTTCGGCTCGACACCGATAACGGGATCGAAGGGATCGGGGTCACCTTCTACGGGGGTGCCATCACTGCCTCGCTGAAGCGCGCGGTCGACGATCTGGGTGCCTTGACGATCGGCGAAGACCCGCTGCGCATCGAGGCGATCGTCGCCAAGCTGCGCGCCGCGGCCGGCAGTTCCGGTCCGGCGGGGATGTTTACATTGGCGCTTTCGGCGATCGACATTGCGCTCTGGGACATCCGCGGCAAGGCGCTGAACCAGCCATTGTGGAAGCTGCTCGGCGGGGCGCGACAGCGTGTGCCGGCCTATGCGAGCGGTGCCTTGCGGCGCAACCTGTCGCTCGACGAGGTCGTGGCCGCGGCCGGGCGGCTAAAAGAACAGGGCTTTCGCGAGATGAAGACACAGCTCGCCTTGCCCGGCGACACCTCGCCCGCCAAGGAGGTCGAGCGCATGCGGCGGGTGCGCGAGGCGATCGGCCCCGACATCAAGCTGATGTGCGACATCAACCAGCGCTGGCGGGTCGAGCAGGCGATCGACATCGGCCGGCGGGTCGAGGACGCCGGGATCGGGCTCTTCTGGCTCGAGGACGTGACGGCGCACGACGATTATGCCGGGCTCGCGCGGGTCAACGCGGCGTTGGCGACGCCGATCTGCGGCGGCGAGCTGGTCTACGGCATCGTCCCGTTCCGTCACATGATCGAGGCCCGCTCGGTCGATTATGTGATGATCGACCTGATCCGGGTCGGCGGCATCACGCAATGGATGAAGGTCGCGGGCATGGCCGAGGCCTTCAACCTGCCGGTGGTCAGCCACGTCATCCCGGAGATCCACGGCCATCTCGTCGCGGCGGTGCCGAACGGACTCACCGTCGAGTACATGGGCTGGATGCTGAAATTGTTCGACGGGACGGCCGGCCTCGAAAACAGCGAGCTGGTGCTGTCGGACCGACCCGGTCTCGGCCTCGCCTTCCGAGAGGACACGATCAGCCGGTTCAGCGTGGCCTCATGAAGATTTCCATCATCCGTTCGCAGATCGTCGCGGTGCCGGATG
>DATEQL010000054.1:0-10884 GCA_035272665.1 Allostellaceae bacterium | reverse complement strand
ATTTCCTGCTCGGCATATCGCCCGCGGCATCCAACATCGACCTGGAACGCATCGGCTTCTTTGGGTTCTCGATGGGCGGCTATACCGGGCTTGTCATCATCGGTGCCAATCCTGATTGGGCCATCCCGTTATGCCAGAAATCGTCGGCGCCCCCTATCTGCGAGCAAATCCTTAGAAAAGAGTTCCGGGTGCAGTCTCTTACGGGTGACCCGAGGATCAAGGCCGCCGTGATCGCCGACCCTTTTAGTACTTTCTTTGCCACCGATAGCTTTACGGCGGTCAAGGTGCCGGTTCAGCTGTGGGCGTCGGAACGCGGGGGCGACGGCGTAACGCCCGAGAGCGTCGCCGCGGTGGGTAGAAACCTGCCGTCGAAGCACGAGTACCATATGGTGCCGAACTCCGCACACTTCGCCTTTCTGCTCTGTTCGCGCGCGATGGCGAAAAACCGGCCCGAACTGTGCACGGATGCGCCGGGCTTCGACCGTGTCGCCTTCCACAAACAATTCAATGGCGATGTGCTCGCATTCTTTCGGGCACATCTGGCGCAGGCACCGCGACAATGACCACGCCTTGGGATGCGGGCTAGCTACCGTCTTGAGCGAGCGCCGTCCGGGTATGACTTCGTCTTCCGGCACGGGTACGCGCCGCCTTCCGAGAGCGGCAGTCGCGAGGGGTTAGTTTCCACTAACAATTATAGTATATATTTCCAATTTGACATCGAGATGAGATAGAATTCTCCTTATTGCGCTCCCAAATCGATGGAGCGGGGCAAGGCGAGGCATGGACGAAATCGACCGCTTGCTGCTGGAGATCCTGCAGGAGAACGCGACATTGTCGATCGCGCAGATGGCGGAACGCGTCGGCCTTTCCCCGACTCCGTGTTGGAAGCGCATCCAGAAGCTGGAAGCCGGCGGCGTGATCACGCGCCGGGTCGCGGTCATCGACCCGGATCGCGTCGGCGTCGGGCTCTCCGTCCTCGTCAGCGTCGAAGCCGGCGAGCACACGCCGGAGTGGTTGGAGCGCTTCAGCGCCGGCGTCGCCGCGATGCCGGAGGTGATGGAAGTCTATCGCATGGCCGGCGATGTCGATTACATGCTGCGCGTCGCGGTCGCCGACATGGCGGAATACGACGCCTTCTATAAGCGCCTGATCGCGATCGCCCCGATGAAAAACGTCACCTCGCGCTTCGCCATGGAGCGGATGAAGCACACCACCGCATACCCGCTGCACCCCCGCGCCTTCCGGGACCGCCGGGTCGTCGATAATGGGGACGAAGAATAGGTTTCCCCGTCGCGCTCCGTCCGGAGCAAATTAATCCTCAACTGGGGCAAATAAAGTAATAACTTACTATTTGACAATCGCGACTCCGGCAACCCATCTTTAGTGTTAGTTTTCGTCCGCTCCGGATGCTTATTATTGCCGGAGCGACCTTGCCGACTCTGTCATTATGGAAGTTTTACTTCCTATCCGTGGCAACGCACTGCGTTAGGGAGCTGGAGATATGCGCGAGGACCGGCAATCGAGCCTCGAGCCGGCGATCAGGCCCGGCCAGATCTGGCTTATCGAGCAATCCTCTGCACCGGTACTTTTCCCGCACGACCGCGGTGCCCTCACCAGCGCAGATGTCGTGATTTACGATCGCGCGCTGGCACCGTTGGTGGCGCGTTTTCTGCCGCTCGGGGCCTATGCCGAGCCGCTGTCGCTCACTGCTCAGGCCGCGGGTTCGGCGCTCTCGCCGCGAGCGCTCCAGTTTGCCGCCGAAGGTTGGAGCGTCGTTCAGTTGATCGAAGCGCGCCCTGGTCGGCGCGAGCGGCTGCGCGACGCGGTCGGGGCACTGATGCCACTAAGCAGCGGCGGCGATCTGCCGCTCCTGGCGATCGCGAAAGCGGCGGCCGATCGGCACCGGCGATGGGAGGGGTGCCTGCGCAACATCTCCGACCTGATCGACGAATTTGGCGATGACGAACCGCTGACCCTTGTTTTCGGGCCGCTCGTTGTCCGCTACCCGGCGCCGGCGCACGCCTTTGCCGCCAACGGGCTCGCCGGCTGAGGCGCAACTTGAGGATTGGCATGGCCGCGATCGAAAATGTCTCGAAGGCCGAGGCGATCAAGCAGCAGAGCCGGCAATTGCGCGGTAATCTCGCGGGCGATCTCGCCGATACCGCGGCGCCGTTCGACAATGCCGGCTACAACCTGCTGAAGTTCCACGGCATCTATCAGGGCTATGACCGCGACAGCGCCACCGAACGCAAGCAGCGCGGCGACGACAAGGTCTGGCAATTCATGGTCCGCGTCCGCATTCCCGGCGGGCGGCTGACCGCCGACCAGTACCTCGCCCTCGATGGCCTCGCCGATCGCTATGCCAACGGCTCGCTGCGGGTGACGACGCGCCAGAGCATCCAGTTCCACGGCATCGTCAAGCCCGGGCTCAAGGCGACCATCGCCGAAATCAACCACGCCCTGCTGACCACACTCGCGGCCTGTGGCGATGTCGTGCGCACCGTGACGACAGTACCGGCGCCGATCTGTGACGCGGTGCATCGCCGCCTGGAAGACGACGCGCGCCGCCTGTCTACGCATCTGTTGCCGAAGACCGGCGCCTATCACGAGATCTGGCTCGATGGCGAGAGGGTGACGCCGGATAACGAGGTGTGCGACCCGCTCTACGGGGAGCGCTATCTGCCGCGGAAATTCAAGATCGGCCTCGCGATTCCCGAGGACAACACGATCGACGTGTTGACCAATGACCTCGCGATCGTGGCACTGTTCGATGGCGAGAGGCTCGCCGGATACAATTTCCTGCTCGGCGGCGGGCACGGCATGACGCACAACAAGCCGGAGACCTATCCGCGGCTGGCCACGCCGGTCGCCTTTGTCGAGCCCGACGACCTCCTCGAGGCGGCTGCCGCCGTGGTGCGCCTCCATCGCGACTGGGGCGATCGCGGCAACCGCCGCCATGCCCGCCTCAAATACGTCATCGCCGAGCGAGGCGACGACTGGGCGCGCGACAGGCTGTCGGAGGATCTCGGCAAGAAGCTGATGCCCTGCCGGGTGATGCCGGAATTTCGGGTGCCCGATCATCTCGGCTGGCACGATCAAGGCGACGGCCGTCTCTATCTCGGCGTGCCGGTGGCCAGTGGGCGCATCATCGATGACGAGCGGGTGCTGCTGCGCAGCGCGCTGCGCGACATCGTCGCCCGCTTCCGGTGCGATCCGATCCTGATGCCGAGCCAGGACATCATCCTGAGCGAGATCGACCCGGCCGACCGCGCCGCAATCGCCGCGCTGTTGCGGGAATATGGCGTCCGCCTCGCCGAGGAACTGTTGCCGGTCGAGCGCTGGGCCTTGGCCTGCCCCGCATTACCGAGCTGCGGACTGGCGCTGACCGAGGCCGAGCGGGCGCGCGAGGACATCGTCGGCGCCATCGTGGCACGGCTCGAGCGCTGGGGCCTGGAACGCGAGCGGCTCAGCGTCCGCATCACCGGCTGCCCGAACGGCTGTGCCCGGCCCTACAGCGGCGACATCGGCATTGTCGGCCGGGTGCCGGGGTTCTACTCGCTCTATGTCGGCGGCGATTTCGCGGGCACTCGGCTGAACCACGCGATCGCCGAGCGGCTCGACATCGCCGGCCTTGCCGAGGCACTCGATCCGCTGTTCGCGCTATTCGCCGGCTCGCGCAGCGCGGGCGAGGGCTTCGGCGATTTCTGCCACCGCGTCGGCATTGCCGCCTTGCAGCAGGTCATCGAGGGCAGCCGCAAGCGCTCCGCTTGATGAAAGAATGGCCGCGCGCCAGCGACGTCGCCCCGCACGCCCGCGTGCGTCACCGGGCATGAAAAAAGCCTATCGCTTTCGCGTCATTCCGGGGCGCGCGCTTCGCGCTCGGCCCTGACGGGCCGCCCCGGAATGACGATCTTGTCGTTGAAACGATTGGGTTTTTCGTCTCAATTTTCATGGCAGGGCAACGGTTCGCTCCAATTGCGAGCCTTGTGCAACCTCCAAAAGGCCCCTCTCCCCGCAGGCGGGGCGAGGGAGCGCTCTGCGGCGAGAACGAGCCGTAGTTCATTGCGCTGCGAAATAGCGCTGTGCGGGCCGTCGACGGCGGCCGTGAATGCGGCTCTTCGCCGGGCTACATTCCAAGATAGGCGCGTCGAACCCGATCGTCCGCTACCAGCGCCTGATGCGCTCCCTCGAGGACGACCCGGCCGGTCTCCAACACATAACCGTAGTCGCACGATTCGAGAGCCTCGGCGACGCGCTGCTCGACCAGAACCAATGTCACGCGATCCTCGCGGTGAAGTGCGGCGATGCTGTCGAATATCTGATCGGCAATCGTCGGCGCCAACCCCATCGACGGCTCATCCAAGAGCAGCAGCCGGGGCGCCGATGCGATCCCGCGGCCGATCGCCAGCATCTGCTGCTCGCCGCCCGACAATGTTCCAGCGAGCTGGCGGCGGCGCTCGGCCAGCACGGGAAACAGGCTAAAAATCCGGTCGAGGTTGCGCTGCCATGCGCCGCGCCCGCGGGTGGAATAGGCACCCATCTCGAGATTCTCGAGCACCGTCAGCGCAGCGAACACCTGCCGGCCTTCCGGCACGTGCGCGATGCCGAGGTGGGCACGCTCCGCCGGCTTGACCGCGAGCAGGTCGCGGCCCTCGTACGTGATCGTTCCGGAACCCGGGCGTACCGTTCCCGAGATCGCCTTGAACAGGGTCGTTTTGCCCGCGCCGTTGGGCCCGACGATCGCGACAAATTGACCTTCGGCAATGTTGAGCGAGAGCCCGCGCAGCGCGGCGAGCCCGCCGTAGCTGACCGAAAGGTTGTCCACCGCCAACATTACTGTGCCCACCACCCCCATTCACCTCGCCGTGCGGGCGTAGCACAGCCCGTGGCGACCGGCCAAACCCCGAGCGATCGGCAACAGAAAACCAATGACTCCCGCGGGGCGCTCCGCCTATCGTCCCGGCCGGAGGAAACCGATGAATATTGCGCCGACATACCCCTGATGCCGTTTTCCTCCGTCGATTTTCTCCAGGCGCTGAGCGCCGGCATCCTGGTCGGCGGCACGTATGCGCTGATGTGCGTTGGACTGGGCATCATCTTCGGTTCGATGCGCGTGATCAATTTCGCCCAGGGCGATTTTCTGATGGTCGGCATGTATGCCGCCTTCTACCTGACGACCGGGTTCGGAATTCTGACCTTTCTCGGCCCCAATGCCGGCCCGATCGTGGCGGCTCTTTTCGCCGGCCCGATTGTCTTCGCCCTGGGATGGGTGCTGCACCGCTTTGTCGTAGCGCGGGTCACCGGCGCCGATGTCGCCCAGATCGAGGGAGCCGGCGCCTACGGACAGATCATCGTCACGCTGGGCCTATCGCTGATCCTGCAGAATGGCGGCCTCATCGTCTTCGGCTCGACGCCGACCGGCATCCGCACGCCGCTGTCGCGCTCGTCTTGGGAGATCGGCGATATCCTGCTCAACCAGGGGCGCTGCGTCAGCTTCGTGGTGGCGGTCGCGTCGGCCGCGGCGGTCTACCTGTTCCTCGGCCATACCCGCCTCGGCAAGGGGCTGCGCGCCGCCGCGGACAACAGCCAAGCCGCGATTTACATGGGCATCGACGTCGACCGCGCCCACCGCGTCGCCTGGAGCCTCGGGGTTGGGATCACCGCGGTGGCCGGCGGGTTGGTGGCGACCGCGCAATCGTTTCAGCCCTATGTCGGCTTTGATTTCGTGATCGTCATGTATGCCGGGGTCGTGCTGGGCGGCCTCGGCAGCATTCTCGGCGCGTTCTGGGGTGGCCTGGTGATCGGCATCGTCCAGCAGATGTCGACGCTGGTGCTGCCATACCAGCTGCAGAACACCGCGATCTTTGTCGTTTTTCTGCTGATCATCTTCCTGCGGCCGCAAGGAATGTTCGGCCGGCTGAGCGAGCGGACATGAGGACGCGGGCCCTGGCGAACCGGCACCGCTGGGCGATCCTCGGCGTCGCCCTGTTCGTCGTCCTGTTGGCACTGGTTCTGAAGAGCGCCTATTACCAGCTTATCCTGACCCAGGTTCTGCTGTGGGCGGTGCTGTCGCTCGCCTGGAATCTGCTGAGCGGTTACAGTGGCTATTTCTCGTTCGGCCACGCGGCGTTTTGGGGGCTGGGCGCCTATACTGTGGCACTCGGGATGATCGATCTCAACCTGACGCCTTGGCTGACGATCCCCTTTTGCGCCATCGTCGGGGCGGTTGCCGCCGCCGTCATCGGCTTTCCGACGTTCCGGCTGCGCGGGCATTATTTCGCCCTGGCGATGCTCGCCTACCCACTGGCGACCCTTTATGTCTTTCAGTGGCTTGGCTATCAGGAGCTGACCCTGCCGATGAAGCGGGAGTCGGCAGCGGCCTATATGCAGTTCAGCGATCCCCGCATCTACGTGCTGCTGGCGCTCGGCCTCTTGGTGGCGACGCTGCTGATATCGCTGACGGTCGAGAATTCGCGTTTCGGCATAGCGCTGACGGCGATCAAGCAGAACGAGCCGGCAGCCGAGGCGGCCGGCATCAATACCTGGCGCTGGAAGATGCTGGCGCTGATGCTGAGCGGCGCCGTCGCCGCGACGGCGGGCGGGCTTTACGCGGTGGTGCAATTCGTCGTCACGCCGGAGAGCGTGTTTGGCATGCTGGTTTCGGCGCAGGCGCTGATCCTGGCACTGTTCGGCGGGGTGGGGAGCCTGTGGGGCCCGCTGATCGGCGCCGCGGTGCTCGTGCCATTGGCCGAGGGGCTGAACGCCGAGCTCGGCGACAAGCTGCCTGGCATTCAGGGTGTGGTATACGGGATCGCGATCATCCTGATCATTCTCCTCGCCCCGGAAGGCGTCTATTGGCGCGTGCTCGATCGCCTGTCGCGGCGCCAGCCCGCCTCGCCCGAGGCGCCGCGCGCGGTGCCGGTGCCGGTTGCGACTGCGCCGCGGCCGCGCGCCGCGACGGCATCCGACATTCTGGTGTTGCGGGGAGTCGGCATCTCGTTTGGCGGCTTGCGCGCACTCGACGGGGTCGACCTGGCGGTGCCGAAAGGCGGGCTATACGGCATCATCGGCCCGAATGGTGCGGGCAAGACGACCCTGTTCAACGTGATCAACGGGTTCCTCCCGCCTGACAGCGGCACGATCGAGTTTGCCGGCGCGCCGCTGATGGGACTGCGGCCGAACCAGGTGTGCCGGCGCGGCATCGGCCGCACCTTTCAGGTCGTGCGCGCGTTTCCGCGCATGACGGTGCTCGAAAACGTCATCGTCGGCGCGTATGTCGGCGCCGCCAACGACGCGGCCGCCGAGCGGATGGCGCTCGCGGCACTCGACCGGGCCGGCCTCAGCGACCGCGGGAACGCCATCGCCGGTGGTCTGACGACGCGGGAATTGCGCTTGATGGAGCTGGCGCGCGCGCTCGTGCCGCACCCGCAGCTGATGCTGCTCGACGAGACGCTGGCCGGGCTCGGTCGCGACGATCTCGACGGCATCCTCGGGGTGATCCGGCAGTTGCGCGACGACGGCATTACGGTGCTCATCATCGAGCACACGATGCAGGCGATGGTGCAGCTCGTCGATCATTTCTCGGTGCTCGATCACGGCAGGCTGATCGCCGCGGGCAAGCCGGAAGCGGTGGTCCGCGACCGGAGCGTGATCGAGGCCTATCTGGGCAAGAAATGGGTCGAGCAGGTTGGAGTGGCCGCTAAATGACGGCGGCCGCCTTGTGTCGCAGCTGAGCTATGCTTGATTGGGAGGAGTAAACGGATGACCCACAAGACACTGACGCGACGCTCGGTCGCCAAGGGCCTCGCGCTGACCGCCGGCGCGCTGGCCATGCCGGCGATCTCGGCGCGGGCACAAGTGCAATCGGTCAAGATGGCGATGGTCGCGCCGCTGTCGGGCCCCTGGGCGCGGCAGGGACAGCTGCTGCGCATGGGCGCCGAGATGGCGATCGACGACATCAACACCGCCGGCGGCATCAAAAGCCTTGGCGGCGCCAAGTTCGAGCTCGTCGTCGCCGATGCCGGCGAGAGCACCGAGAAGGCCAAGAATGCCGCGCAGCGCCTGCTGGCGGATCAGCCCGATCTGATCGGCGGCTTCGGTGCGTGGCTCAGCTCGTTCACGCTCTCGGTGACCGAGGTGACCGAGCGGGCGCAGCTGCCGTGGCTGACGCTCAGCTATTCGGACGCGATCACCAATCGCGGCTTCAAATTCGTTTTCCAGACCTCACCGACCGCCGACCATCAGGCGGCCGAGACCATACCGACGGCTCTCGACTTGGCACAGACCGCGACCGGCAAGCGACCGAAGACCGTCGGCCTGATCATGGACAACACCGCCTCGCCCGTCAGCTTCGCCAAGCCGCTGCGCGACGGCGGCTTCGAGAAGGCTGGGCTCAAGCCGGTTGTCGATGCGGTCTATACGCCGCCGCTGTCGGACGCGACGCCGCTGGTCGAAAAGGTGCGGTCGGCGAAACCCGACTTCCTGCTGCTGCTGACTTCAGCCATGCCGGACTGTAAGCAGGTTCTCGAAAAGCTCGACGAGTTCAAGCTGGCTCGCGGCAAGATGCCGCTTGTCGGTAATGGGGCGCCGTTCGGCGCACCGGAATTGCTCAAGACGATCGACGCCGAGCTGCTCGAAGGCTTGTTGTTCAGCGTCGCCAACTGGCCGCTGAAAGGCCAGGAGGACTTCATCGAGCGCTTCAAGAAGCGCACCGGCGAGCCCTGGCTGACCCAGGACGGCCTGTGCGGTTACGGCCACACGCAGATCCTCAAGGCGGCGCTGGAGGCCGCTGGCGCGGCCGACAAGATAAAGGTCGCCGAGGCGATCCGCGCGATGGACCTGACCACCGGTCCCGCTGCCCAGTGCTTCCCCGGCCCGATCAAGTTCGACGACAAGGGCCGCCGTGTCGACGTGCCGATGATCTTCGCGCAATGGCAGAAAGGCGTACCACTCAGCGTCTACCCGACCGACCGCGCCCTCGCCAAGCCGTTCTGGCCGTCGGTCTAAGGCAAAGCGCCATCAGTAGCTGGGCTTGTTCGCAAACGGTGTCAGCTGAAGCTCGTGTGTCCAGCACGACCGGTCCTGGGTGTGCAGGTAGTAGAACGCTTCGGCGATCTTGACCGGATTGATAATCAGATCGCGGCGGTTCTGGTTCCGCGGCAATGCCCGAGTGCCGGGCGAGTCGATGGTGCCGTCGATTACGATATTGGCCACGTGCACGCCGTGCTCGGAGTACTCCTCGGTCAACACCTGCGCCAGTGTGCGCATCACGACCCTGGGATAGTAAAGTGACTGTCCCGTCATGCGCTTCTTGCCGCGCAGCGAGCTGGAGTTGTTGGAGAAGAAAAACGACCCCGCACCTTTCTTGCGCATCGCCGGCAACACCTCCTTGGCGACCAGAAACGGTCCGCGGCAGGCGATGTGCAGCGCCGTATCCAAGATCTCGACCGGGACGTGTTCGAGCAGTTCTTTGTCAGGCGCAAGGTCGCGACCTTCCAGGTAGCCCGCGTTGTACACCAGGACGTCCGGATCGCCCGCGTCGCGGCGGATCGTGGCGAACGCCGCCGCGATCGAGTCCTGCGAGACGAGATCCAGTTCGACGATCATGCATTCACCGCCCTGCTCGCGGATGGCCTTCGCCGGCGCCGACGCATTGGGCTCATTGCGGGTCGTCAGCACGACGAAGAAACCCTCCTGCGCGAACTTCTGCGCGATAGCGCCCCCCACACCCCAGCGCACGCCGACCGGCAAGTCGTTGTCGTCGACTGTCCTGCCGTGCGCCAGCAAGGTATTGCGGCCATCGGACTGCCACTTGGACGTAGCGCCGACCACCACGGCAACTTGCTTGCCCTTCGTGTTGGTTTTCATTCGGAATCTCCATTTGTGTATAGCGTTCGGGCGGATGGTGAACCCGTAGGGCGGATCAGCAAAGCGTAATCCGCCGTCGTCTTTGGCTGCGCTTTTCCACCGAGAACCTATATCGGCGCGTAAAATGGAAACTTGACCACGCAGCGATATCCCATCCGCAGGTAAACGCGCTGGCCATCGCCAGTCGCGTGCAGCACCGTCCGTTCGAGGCTGGTCGCGTTTCTCGCGTCTTCAAGACATGTGCGTTCGGCAAGGCCTTCCCGTCGGTGCGTCTTCCCCGTCGCAACCCAGCCAATATTAGAGGGCATTGTCGATTGGAAGTGCCAACGCGCCCGATGCTGGCCGGCGGGGGCTGCCGGTCTCGCGCCGTTTATATCCGGAACCGACCTTTCCTGCGCACCTTAGTGCGCGATTTCTCGTCGCATTTTTGTCCTCCGGCGCATCGGAGGCGTCTGTCAGTCGGAAGGCTGCCTCAAGTGCCTCCCCGGGACCGCCCTGCAAATCCCAACGCGCTGTTTATGGCTCATACGACCGCAGCCCCATTAGGTCCAACGCGCCCTGCCCGGTACACCCCGTTGGCGCAGGAGACGGACGGGTGCCGGCCGAGGCCGGGGTGCCTTGTGGACCACACCGCAGCGCCATTGGGTCCGACGCATCCCGCTCGGTAGACTCCGCTGGCACAGCAGTCCCCGGCGCTGAGCATGGGCGGCAAGAAGCCCGGGGGCTGCTGCCGGGCTGTCCGAGCAAATCAAGGTGGTTGCGGGGGTAGGATTTGAACCTACGACCTTCAGGTTATGAGCCTGACGAGCTACCGGGCTGCTCCACCCCGCGATACTCGGTCTCAATCCATTCCATTGCGGGCGGGTGGGGGAGAGAGTTGGGGGTTTGGCGGGCCTGGCGGCGACCGACTCTTCCGCCGCTGGATGCGGCAGTACCATGGGCGCTGAGGGTTTTCACGGCCGAGTTCGGGATGGGATCGGGTGTTTGGCCCCTCGCTATGGCCACCAGGCCGGCGAA
>DATEQL010000053.1:0-12102 GCA_035272665.1 Allostellaceae bacterium | reverse complement strand
TCCATACCCTAACCTGGGGCTTTTTCAGCGATCTACACTATGCCTACATCATAGCGTTTGTCACCTGCCTCTCATGGCTGATTTCTAAAGAGCCGAAAAAACTGCCGCTCACGCCATTGGCCGTATTGACGTTGGTGTTTGCGGTGTGGATCACGATCACCTCTCTAGCCGCTGTAACGGATGCCGGTGCCGTCCCTAACTTTGGTGACGGTGTCTGGTCCATGTGGGGCAGGGTCGAAAAGGTGTTGTTCATGTGCCTCGTCGGATACGCGCTGACGACAAGCCGCGAACGCGTTGACCAGCTTATCTGGGTGGTCGTGCTCTCGATTGGCGTCTGGGGGGTCAAAGGCACCATGTGGGAGCTTTTTCACGCAGGCTCGTCGCGGCTCTACGGACCAAACGGGACGGATATCGGAGACAATAACGATTTCGGCCTGGCGCTGATCATCATCGTGCCGCTGCTTTTTTATCAATGGCAGCGAGCGACGAATCGCCATCTGCGGCTTGGGCTGATGGTTATGGGCTTTCTCGTCGTCTCGGCGGTATTGTTCACCTATTCGCGTGGTGCGCTGGTCGGGCTGTGCGCGATGGGGGCGGTCTTTTGGCTGCGAGCGCGCGCAAAATTGGCCGCAGGGTTGTCGATCATCTGCGTCGGCTTGTTTGCTTATGGTTTCGCGCCGGCGGAATGGTTTGAGCGCATGGAGACCATAGACACCTACCAGCAGGATGCCTCCGCGATGTCCCGCATCTACTTTTGGAAGGTCAGTCTTCGGGTTGCCGAGCAGTACCCCTTCCTGGGAGGCGGCTTCAAAGTGACATACTGGCCGATGATGGTAAACCCCTTGCTGCGGGGCACCAGCCTACCCCCGTTGGACGCGCCCAAGGCCCCCCACAGCATCTACTTCGAGGTGCTCTCCGAGCACAGCTGGCTCGGTCTTGCGCTTTATTTGATGATCGCCGCCTATTCGTGGCGTAATTGCGCGTGGTTGATTCGGCAATCGCGCGATCGACCCGATTATGCTTGGGCAAACCTTCTCGGAAGAATGGGCCAGGCTTCGCTTGTCGCCTATTGGACCGGCGGCGCTTTCGTGGCTCAGGCCTATCTGGATGAATATTGGTGCGTTATATTCTTATTCGAGGCGGCGCGAAGGGTGGTTGCTCGAGAGATGGCGAACCCCGCCGGTGCCGTCACCACCGCAGCATCGACGCGCTTAGGCGTCCCGCAGCTGGGCATCGGCCCCGCCGCACCTGCGAAAGCCGATTTAGGGGCGCCCGGCTACGTCAAAAGCCATTCGTGAGCCGACACGGAATCATCGTGGCTGGGTCCGGCGAGCTGCCCCTCAGAACGCGCGTGGCGCGGTCGATTTTCTGGTTGGCTTGGTCGCGCGGCGTGGCTCAGCTTCTCTCCTTTGCCACGACGGTGCTGGTCGCGCGGATTCTGGTGCCCGCCGATTTTGGCGTGATGGCGCTCGCCGGCATGTTCATTGCGACAGCGGGCGTGCTGACGGAAATGGGCTTGGGCGGGGCGATCGTGCAGTTCCGCGACCTGGGCAGACGCGAACTCGATACCTGCTTCTGGATCACCGTGACCCTCGCTGCCATTGGTTATGCGGTACTCGCCCTGGGCGCTTCGGTGATCGCCGACTGGTTCGCCGTACCGCGCCTCGCCCAGGTGCTGCCGGTTTTGGCTTTAGGATTGCCGGTGAATGCCTGTACCGTCGTGTCCGGCAGCCTGTTGCGCAAGCGGCTGGCCCTCGACCAAATATCGCAGGCAGAGATCATCGGCGCAGGGGTGACGTTGCCGGTCATGCTGTGTTGTGCGCTTGCCGGGCTCGGAGTATGGACATTGGTCATCGGCTCGCTCGTCGGCTGGGTCGTGCGCGGCGCCGTCATCTTCGCCTTCGCGCCCTGGCTTCCGCGACTGCGCATCGGCGGCGAGCGCGCCAAAGATATGCTCCACTTCAGCCTGACGACACTGGGCATCAGCTTATTGTGGGCAATCCGAGAACAGTCCGATGTGGCGGTGATCGGCAAGATCACCGGCCAGGTTACGGTCGGCCTCTACTCGATGGCAAAAGATGTGGCCATGCTGCCGACCGCCAAGATTTCCTCTGTGGTGTTCATGTTGAGCTCGCCGATGATGGCGGAGCTGCAGACAGATATCGCAGCGATGCGCAGGGCATTTTTTCGCGCGGTGCGATTGACTGCCGCGATCGCATTACCGGCATCGACCGGAATGGCGCTCGTCGCCGACGATACGGTCGCGGTGCTGCTGGGTCCCAAATGGCTACCTGCGGTTCCTGTCCTGCGTTTGCTGTGCCTCTACGCGGCGGTGCGCGCGGTCGACGTCCTGCTGCCGCCGGTCCTGTTTGCGCGCCGCCGCCAACGGTTTCTGTTTTGGTACTTCCTGGCGCTGTTGTTGGCAGTGGCGGCCGCCGCGGCGTTCGGCGCCCTATGGGGCGGGGCACCAGGGGCGGTCGTGTTCCTAACTCCGGTGTATTGCGGGCTGATGGTGATCATGACCAAGGAAGCCTTGGGCGAATTGAAGGGAAGTTTTTCTGAGCTGTGGTTCGCCACCCGGCCGATCCTGGGCGCTACGGCGGCGATGGCTACCGTCGTACTCCTGCTGCGAGACATCACTTTCGCGAGGTCGCCGCTAGTCGAGCTCATCTTGTTATCGGTGACTGGTGCCGTGACTTATCTCGGCGCACTATTCGCGCTCGGCAGAACGGTGATCGGCGAAGGCGCCGAAATCGTCGGCTGGATTCTTCGTCGCCACGGTCTCGATTAGCTGACCCACTGGCTTGACAATATTCACTGCGCTATGATCTCCACGGATCCCGGATTTTCGTCGCTCGGCTGTTTCACGGTTTCTATTACTGGCTCTGAGGCATGAGGATTACACGGCGAGGACTGTTGAAGACGAGCGGCGCCGCGGGGGTTCTCGCGCTGAGCAGGTCAGCAGAGGCACGATCGGCCGAGCAACGCTACGGCGCTATTCCACTGCCGCTGTCCGGCGCCATCACCAGTCGCGCCCTCACCGAGGTTTCGCGGAGCAGGACGATTCCCGTTGGGTCGCCATTCCGGTTTGGGTTAGCGCTCAAGCAGCGGGATGTCCCGTCGGGTAGCTCGCTCCAGCTAAAGGACGGCACCGGTAACGTGCTTTCGGCGCAGTTCGACGCGATCAATTATTGGCCGGATGGTTCCGTGAGATTCTGCGAGGTCAGGGGCTACACCGCCCGGACGATCTCGGCCGGCCGCACCGATATGATCTCGATCTCCCGCTTGAGCGGTGCCTTCGACAACGCGCTGCCCGGCGGCAAGACCGCATCACAGCTTCTGACCGACATGCAGTCGTTCGCAGGTGCGCAGGATCTTATTGTCGCGTGCGATTCGGTAGCGAGCATAACCGGACAATCGAACCCCTACTCGAGCGGCAACTGGCGGGCGCATTTCAACAAGCTGCTCGCCGGTTCCTACGTGCAGCAGACCAACAAGGGGCCGTGCTGTATGGGCTTCCGAGCCTGGGGACAACTGACCAATGGGACGATCGATCACGCGCACCTGCACATCTGCGCCTACGTCTGGCTGTGGCTTGATCCGTCGACCGGGGCGATCAGAGATGTCGAGTACCTTGCTTATCTGCACAATAGCCTACTGAACCAATCAGCCGATGGAACGAGCTACACGGCCTACCCGCCCGATCGGTACAACTACAACCCCTCGATCAACAACGGTTCGACGGCGATCACGACGTTCACGTTGAACCCGGGCAGCATGGCGCGCACCGCCACGTGCCTGGCGGCTGCTTCAGCCGGAGTTACGTCGATCACCCTTGACGGCACGATGGGAATCACGATCGGTGCGGTGCTGAATATCATTCCCAACGGCATATATTCCAACGCGCCGTGGCAGCGCGTTACCGTGACGGGGGTATCGGAGAATGTCGTCAGTTTTACGCCCCCATCCAATTTTGCGTTTACAAGTCATACCCAAGTGAGCGGCGTCGGCGGCCACTGGCCGAGGGCCGGATGGTTCACCGCGCGATCGGACGGAAAGCCTAGATGGGCGAAAGGCTCGTTGGAGGCGCAGACCCTCCACGTCACACTCGACCCGATGCAGAGCAATCCGCAGTCGATCACCATGGCGCGGAATTACTTCCTCTCGACCGCTCTAACTCCGAAACAAGATCTGACGATCAATGCCAATCCTCCTCCGACCGGAGACACGCCGATCCAATATGCGCCGATGGTCAAGGGCCTCTTCGTGTCCGAGTCGTTCTCGGATTGGTTCACCTATGTCCCGGTTGATGTCGGCGGCGATCGATCGGGGATAGGGTTCGTCCCAAACTGGAACATGCGGGATCTGTGTCTCCAAACCGTGGCGACGGCTCAGAACCAGAGAATAACGGCGCTCGGGTACATGACTCATCCGTCACAGTGGCTCGACGTCAATGGTCAAGTGCCCAACCTAAGAAATCAACCCTACACCGGGATGACGGCGACCCAGCCGACTACTTGGTGTAACGCCGCCGGTTTTGGAGGGACCAACGTCAGCGCAACAACTGAGGTCCATACCGACGATTACATGGTTTGCGGCAATTGGGGATCCGGTGAGGGCGGTTCCGCTAATACTGTTGCCGACACGACCCACTGGCCGAACGCCGCGCACTATACCTATGTAATCGAGGGCGGAAGACACAATCTGGATATCTGTTTATCCAACGGAACCTTCCCTCTGATGATCGGCAGTCCAGATCCGTCGATCAAACAGACCTACATCATGCGCCAGATGACGATCGGTACGAAAACCTACTATGGCATCGCGCTCTGCAGTTGGGCAAATCCTCGCAGTGAGGCCTGGGCCTTCAGGGACGTGATGCTTGCAGCCGCGGTCGCTCCGGCGGCTTTGGCCGATGGGACCGTCTTCGGCGAGTCTCAGTACTTCAAGGACTGTGTCAAGGATTCGTGCCAATATGCCGCGGAAGTTATCAACGCAATGCCGTCCGCCAAGGCCAATAACGGTTTCTGGGAGTTTTACAATTATCAAAATTGCGTATGGCCGCCAGTTCCCCAGTCGATCAACAGCAGTGGCTGCTCAGATCCCTGGATGCAGGCTTACGTTGGCATCGTTTGGGCACGCGCCAGAATGCTGCACGGCGGCGAATCGTGGGGCAGCGCTCTGACCATAATGACCAATATGCAGCAAAAGTACCACATTGGCATGTTGAATACCCGTTGCTCGATTTTATCGGGAGCACAAACCGTTAACATATGCTACGGCCGTAGCACGCCGCAGACATATCGCGATTGGTCAGTTATCGGAACCTTCTCGACTCAAGTAGATAATATTTCTGGCGGCGACGTCTTTCAGTGGATGGATTTTCGCGACACTGCGAACGGATGGATTAATTTGAGATCGGCAGGTGGGACTTCGTCTCTTCCAGAGGTTCCCTTTGGTGTCGGCGCGACAGTCTTCCTGACGCAGGATTATTTCTATGACAACCTGGGGTCTGTGAGAGGCTCGCTTGCGCCACTACCTTTCGTGATGGAAACTCAGGTATATTACGTTGTTGCCGTCGATAGGAAGGGAAACAGGATCAAGCTCAGTGCAACGCCAGCAGGCGCGCCGATAATTCCGACGAGTCCCGTGTCAAACGTGCTGTGGTGCATCGTCAACCTCGCGTCATGTCCGGCCACCTACGTCTCCAATACTAACCCATCCGTCGCGAGATCATTTATCGGTTTTGCAAACAATGGCGGCAAAGTCGTCTGGCAGCAGATGGCAATTCGCGCCCACCGCACCGCCGGGGACAACGCGGACCTGGCGGCTGCCGATGCACAGACCATCTATCGGCTAACCAACTCTCCGCTTGCGCCGGACTTTGGAAGCTATCCGTTTCTTGCCGTCGTTGTGTGACCGTGCATAGCCCAACCTGCAATTGGCTGCACATTTACGCCTTATGTGATCGTCAGAAATCGACTGTAAGACGACCACCAAAGTGATGCAAGGCGTATTCGAGCGAAAGAATTCGTCCGTATTGCAGCGGATCCGCAACTCGGTCTAATTGAAACAATCGCCGCGAGATGGTGATCCCCTCGGGAAGCACCGCCTCTCTGTATGGCGAGGTGAGATAAACCGACCAATCGCTCGACCGTCGAAAATATCTGAGCCGATATGTGTAACGCCGCAGCGACGGCGGGCGGAGATAGGTCCAGTAATCAGAGAGCCGCCGTGCGAGCGGCGGCGGCCGGCTGAAATCATGGCCGTAAATCGAAAGGTATCCAGCGAGCCGGCTATCGACGCGCCGGATCAACTCGGCTTCATAGGCCCCGTGTTTCTTCCAATGTAGCGGAAGCGCGCTCGCGTGCCCGGTGATCGATCTATCGAGGTACGGCATGGCGGTGAACCCATACCGGCCGGCAATGCTGTCGACCTTGCCATCCCACGCACGGCAGCGAAAGCTATGGTAAAGCCATTCGACGGTCGGTCGCGATAACCGGCGCTCATCGCTACCCAGGAGGCCCTTCACCTTCCTCTCTAGCCCACCATAATAACTTCTGCTGTCGAACACTGCCGTGCAGGTGGCCGGATCGAATTGGCTGTAGAAGCTCCACAATAGCTCATCAATCGTGTATTCGCGGTCGAGGAGGTAGAAAAAGTTGCGAAAAATTTCGCCGCCACCGCCATTTGCCGCAATCGTGCCGCCGCGAACGCGACGAGCCAGTTCTGCGGTCTCCGCGCCGTTATGGAAAATTCCGGCATAGCCGTATCCATCAGTGGCGAGAAAGTTCCGGTGCGCGGTTTCGATAAATTCCATGGGCGGGATCACCGGCCGGTCGTCTTTGTCGATGACATCGAGGTCGAAGCTCTCTCCCCGCGCGATGTCCTCTGCGAACTGCACATCCCCATTCTGTGGCCCGCCATAGACGTAGACGCTGGGCTTCATGCCATGACGGCGCAAAAAGGCTAGTATCAGGCGCGAATCATAGCCGCCGGAGAGAGCGCAGCGCACACGGTCGCCGAAGCTGCGCGCGACAGCGCTGAAATAACGGTCGAGCAGTGCAATGCTTTCCCTGAGAGAGGCATCGCGCCTCAGCGAGGCAAACGTCCGGGTTACGGGTAGCGGCGGGCGAATGATCTCCAGCTCATGCGGGCCAACGACGATCGTCGCTTGGATCGGAGCGAGCTTAACCTCATTGAACAGCGTCTCGTTGCCGGAAACGACACCATTGAACACATATTCGTACGCGCTCTGGCGCGAGAGGGTTAGCAAGGGAAGGACCGAACAAATCGCGAAAAAGGACGAGCAGACGATGCGCGCGTCGAGATTGTAAAAGAGATGGTAGCCCCCGAACTGGTCGAGCTTGATCTCGGTCCGGCCGTTTTTTTTGAAGACCGCGGCGTAGTGACCCATGATCTCCGCGCTCATGGGCGAGTGGGCTCTAAAGCCTTCGTACAGCGAAGCGACATCCGCCAGGCCGCCGCCTTCGCATAGGCAAGTGCCGCAAACGAACCCGAAATCGCCGTTTGGAAAACGTTTGAGAGCGACCGATCTGCTCTGGAACTTTGGATAAGCGGCAAAGAGGTATCCCTCCTCCTTGACGATTTCGGGAGGGGCAAAGCCGAGCTCGCTGAACGCCCTCCGCAACCGGGTTACCTCCTCCGCGCGATCCTCGTTCGGCCCCGCACATACCAGAAAGAAGCCGCCCATCAATCCTAGGTCCGCTGCCGGTTAGTCACACGTCCGGCGCAGCACCGATAGCTGGACCGTCAAGCGACCGACGGGGCGGACGGTGGAGCTGATCGTTGCCTGATTTGGGCGACAGCCGGCCTTCCCCTCCGGCGCGACAGTGACGCGGCATCGAGCCGCCGGCCCACACGGGGCCCCCAGAGGCTGGCCCACGCGCGCTCGAAGCGCCTGCGTCAATCGAGCGTCTTCTCATGCAGCTTCACTCGGTCCAAGCCCCCACTCTTTTGCTGCCGCGAATGACGACAGAACGATAGTAGACGCCGGCAACAGGCACCAACCGGACAAGAAATTCGTCAGCGAGGTTACAAAATCTGGTAAGAGGATTGATCGGGTCCTTGAAGAACGGCTGGGCGAGCATCGCGCCGATAACTGTGAACAGCTCACTGTAATAGTTGTCGACCTCGAAATTACGCTCAATCAAACGCAGTTCGAGGCGGCCGAGCGGCAGCTCGTCCGGCGTGCGGGCATGCGGCGTCACCCAGCGCACGAAGCGAGCGACCGGGTTGTGGCGCAGCGGTTCGACGAAGACGATCTTCCCGCCGTTCCGCAGGACACGGTGGATCTCGCGCAACGCGCGCGCGAAATCGAGGTGATGCAATATAGCGACCCCGAACACGAGGTCGAGACTGCCATCGCCGAATTCGAGGCCGTGCGCGTCCATCTCGCGGAAGTCGCAGGAAACTCCGAGCTTCTTGGCCTGTATCCGACCGACATCGAGTTCGGCTTGCGAGATGTTGATACAGGTGAGTTGCTGCGGCCGATAGCCGTACCGGAAGAGGCACCATTCCCACGATTGCGAGCCGATCTCAAGCACGCGCATACCTGCGGCATCCCGCATCGCGGCACGGATCACCTCATTTCGCCGAAGTCGTCCGATGCCATCGTTGAGATATGTCAGAGCGTTGTCAAACGCCCGGCGCCCTGATTGTTCGCTATCGTAGAATTCGACCTCCCTATGCACGCGATCCTTGGTGTCCGACATCACTCAATCCATCGTGTAGTCCCGCCCGCCGAGGAGCAACGGCGAAAGACGTTGGCCTATCCGGGTTCCGTATCTTGATACTCTAATCATTGGGTTGAGGTAAACCGGCGGGACACCGCACTCGATTTGCCCTCACCTGTTCGCGAGGAACCCCCGAGAACGGCGACGATCAAAGGGCAGTCCACCAGCGACCCATAGGCGCCCTCACCGGCTACATCCGAGCCGCGGCCGGGTTGTCTCGAATTTTGTCGCTACCGTTTCCGGCAGTTCCGGAGGGCGCCGAAGCTGCTGGACCCCGAAAGACCGCTGGCGGCGACACCGGGAGCCTGCTGCTGCAGCCTGTGGGCGAGGTTTCTGATCAGGCCTACAACACCGTCGCCCTCGGTCTGATTTCCCAGTCACCGTAACGGAATAGATACCAACCCAAGCCGATAACCTCATGGAGCGCATTGTAGCTCACGAGCAGAGCGGGAACTTGCGGGAAGAAGGAGCTGGGCAAAAGCGAGCGAGCCTCGCCGTCGTTTCGTCGCTGGCCAACGGTTTGCTGACGGGGAGCGGCCGGCATCACCGGGTAGCCGACGGCGCGAAACGACCAAAGCGCTCGCGCCATGTCCAAGCTATTTGCGACCAGGAGCGCACAGGGCACGCCCGCCCGGCGCAGGATCTCCGCCGAGAAAGCGGCATTCTCGAAGGTATTCCGCGAACGGTCCTCGCGCCATCGCACGGAAACCCCGAAATCGTTTTGCAGCGCCGCGCCCATCATTCCAGCGAGGGACTCGTCGGCGTCGTCCGGTCGGCCGCCGCTGACCAGCACCGGCAGTCCGAGACGCCGCTCTTGTCTTGCCGCCTCGGCGAGGCGCTCGAGGGTCAGCGGCCCCACCGTGTACCGCTGGCCGTGCCGGTAATCTTCCGCAAGCACGATAATCGCGCCGGGCGGCGCGTCGGAGGGCAGCCTGGGTATGGCGTCGGCAAGGGCCCCGACGCACTCGAACAGGTACTCGGCCACGACCGGCGTCGAGACCAGGTAAAGCAGGATGGCGCTGACCGTTGCCACGACCAAGCCGAGCTTAGTCCACCGCCAAGCGAGAACGAGACCGATGACTATCAGCAATATAAACAAGTTCGGCGGGATCAGAGAAGAATAGGAGAGCCAGGACATTGCGGTTTCGGCCTAGGGGTTGATCCCGATCCTTTATATCCGTGCGCCCGACCGGAAAGACTGTCTTGACGGCCAGCCAGGTTTTGCCCAAGGTCGCGCGCCCCCGAGACGGGATGGATGATCAAAATGACCATAGCAAAAGCATGGCTTGCTGTGTTGATGCTGGCGGGAATCGTGATTGCGAGCCCCAGCCGTGGCGACGCGCTTAGAGTCGGACCGAGTCAGACCTACAAGACTCCATCGGCAGCGGCAGCGGTCGCCAAGAACGGCGATCATATCGAAATCGAGCCGGGGCAATATTTCGACTGCGCGGTGTGGCAAGCCGACAACCTCGTGATCGAGGGTACCGCCCCCGGCGCTGTCATCACCGACAAGACATGCAACGGAATGGGACTTTTTGTCATTTGGGGTAATAACACGACGGTGCGGAACCTAACCTTGACACGCTCCCGCGTGCCTGACAATAACGGAGCGGGTATTCGCTTGGTCAAGGGCAGTCTGACAGTCGACGGAGTCAAGTTTATCGACAATCAAAACGGTCTTTTCGGTGGTGTGCCGGGAACCACGGTCACGGTCCGCAACAGTGACTTTGACCGGAACGGCACCTGCGCAGGGGGATGCGCACACGCGATCTATATCGAAAACGTCGATTTGCTGCGCGTCGAGAATTCGCATTTCTCCAACACCCGGCAGGGTCATTCGATCAAATCGCGGGCACTGCGCACCGAAGTGATTGGCTGCACTATCACCGACGGCCCGGAAGGTACATCCAGCTATCTGATCGAAATCCCAAATGGCGGCGCGCTCATCGTGCGCGACAACACGCTCGAAAAAGGGCCAAAGGCGGAAAACCATACGGCTGCGATTGGCATCGGTGCGGAGGGAGTCACCCATCCGACGCCGGAGATCACGATCAGCAATAACAATTTCCGCAACGACGGCGCCTACGAGACGGCCTTGGTATGGAATGGTACGGCGACGCCGGCTACGCTGAAGGGCAACAAGGTCTCCGGCTCGGTGATCCCGCTCAAGGGCGATGGCAGCGTGCAATAGGCGTGCTGCGCGGTTCATGCCCCACCTCTCAGAAGATCCGCCAGGCGATGCAGCCGACATCACCAGCACCCGCCCCATTTATTCGATAAAGCCCTTCAAATCCGCCAACATATCGCCGGTCGTACATGTGTCGTCGACCGTCAGGTAATCTTCGCCCGCATCGACAGGGCCGTCGAACGCGGGTTGTGAGACGATCCGATGACGAATTAGGCGGCGACGCTTGGACGATGTAGGATTCGACGGAGAGCCCGAGCGATGCCGCCAAGACTGTCCCGTGGGCGATCGGGATCTTGTTCCGGCCGGCGGCCTCCTACGCGTGACCTTTGCTTTGACCCGTGGTCCGTTCTTCGGGGTCCGCTTCTCGATGCAATATCGCCCGCAAAGAATGGTTGCGCTGTGGGCAGCCCTCGGGCTCCTCCTTATCGGGACTGCTCCGAGCCGAGCAGGAGACCCGGAAATCAACCGTTTGCTGCGGAACCCGGTCGCCAAGGATTGGGTCACCAACGGCGGAAACTTGACCAATCAGCGCTATTCCACGCTGACGCAGATCGACAAGACGAACGTCAAGCAACTGAACGGAGCGTGGCGGACCCGCCTCAAACGCTCGGGGTTCGGCACCAAGTATTCGGCCGAGGCCACTCCGCTCGTCAAGGACGGGATCATGTACATGGTCACCGGCAATGATGATGTCTTTGCGCTGAACGCCAAGACCGGCGAGATCTTATGGCAACGCTGGTCGTTGATCGACCGGATGAAATTGACCGCCTGCTGCGGCTGGCTCAACCGGGGGCTGGCGATGGGCGAGGGCCTGCTGTTCCTCGGCCAGCTCGATGCCAACGTAGTGGCGCTCGACATCAAGACCGGCAGGGAGGTGTGGAAGACGCCGATCGAAAACTGGCGCAATGGCTATAGCCTCCCCAGCGCGCCGCTCTACTATGATGGCATCGTCTACATCGGGATCTCCGGGGGCGAACTTGGCATCCGCGGCCGACTGACCGCCCTCGACGCCAAGACCGGCAAGATGCTGTGGCGGGCCTATACACTGCCGGGGCCCGGCGACATCGGCAGCGACACCTGGCCGGCCCCCAGCGGAGCAGCGGTCCCTCGCGGGGCGCCGATCTGGAACACGCCGGCGCTCGATCCGCAACTCGGGCT
>DATEQL010000052.1:0-3707 GCA_035272665.1 Allostellaceae bacterium | reverse complement strand
CCGAAGTCCGCGCACGGGTCGATCAATACCTGGCACAGATCGAGAGCAGCGAATCGCGCCATCATCTGTCCGGTTACGTCTTCTCCGGCGTCCAATATCAAACCGATGCCAACGTCGCCGGTTCGTCGCTGATCCTCTCGCCGGTCGGTCCGGTGGTGCTCGGCAACCAGTTCACCAAGCAGGCGTCCGGAAGCATCTTCACCAGCGGCTCGGCCGTGTACAGCTACGATTTAGAGACGCAGAACCGCGACACGCTCGACATCACCGACGCCACTTACCTGAACCATTACTTCAATTCTCTCGTTAACCGCCTCGATCTCGCTCTGCTCGAGGTCACCGCCGGCCCCCGTTTCAACTTCCCGAACGGCGGGCTGATTGGCGACAAGCCCGCATCGTTCAGGCCCTACGGTATTTTCGACGAGGTGGGGCTGGGTTGGGATCAGTATTTCATCGCCGGCGGCTTCGGGCTCGAATACGACCAGATCGTCTGGAACGACCTGGCGCTGAAGGGGGTGTTCGAGTTCCGGGAAAAGAGCTTCAGGAACGCCAGAAACCGCCCTTTGTCGACCGGCCTCAGCGGCAGTGACAAGCTCCTATCGCTGCAGGCGACCAAGCCGGTCACCGAGAACTCCGCTTTGAACCTGGAGTTCGATTATCTCGATCAGTCGACGCAGCTCGGCTTCTATACGAATATGAGCTACGCCGTATCAGGCTCCTACCGTATCCGCTATGAGGATCCTTTCGGGATTACGCAATATCCTTGGGAGAGCTCGCCCTTTATCGGGCGCCTGTGGAGCAACTATGCAGCCCCGGACCCGTGCTGCGTCACCGGCCCGAGCGGCGGGCTCAGCAGCCAATTGACGCAGCGCTGGCGTTTTGGCGTGACTCAGACTTGGCAGGTATTGGCCAATACCGCGATCGTGCTGCAGCTGGAGCGCGACATCATCTCGTCGAACCTGTCGCTCTACGCCTATACCAATACTTCGGTCTTGATCGGCCCGCAGATTCGCTTCTAGCGACTGGCCAACGGACATGCGCCTGATCTGTTATCCGACCTCGGGGGAACCGCCAAAGATCGTCACCGCGCCGGTCGAGCGGGACTGGATGGATCGGACCGAGCAGGGATTTGCCTATCGCTGCCTGCCGCTCAACATCGCCAATGCGCATGGCTGGCTGCTATTGAACACCGTCCCCTTTGTCGCGCAATGGGACGGGGGTCCCGAGCTCGGCGCAGTCAGCCTTTACGCCAATGCCGCGGACGGACCGCTCTTGGCGTTGAGCCATTTCGGTCACGGCGTGCTGACGTTCCAAGTGAACGCGCTGTTTCGGACCGAGCCCGGATACGACCTGATGGTGACGGGTCCGCTGAACCAGCCCAAGGACGGGCTTGCGCCGCTGACCGGCGTGGTCGAAGCCGATTGGGCGCCGTTTACCTTTACGATGAACTGGAAATTCACCCGCAAGCTGACCGCGATCGCCTTCGAGCGCGACGAGCCGTTCTGCATGATCTTCCCGCTGAAGCGGGGGCTCGTCGAGGAGGTCGTGCCGGAGATCCGAGCGCTCGAGGCGGATGGAGAGGTTTGCGAGGCGTATCGAGCCTGGGCTGAAAGCCGCCGCGACTTCAACCAGGATTTGCGCCAGCCCGGGTCGCAAGCTCAGGCCCAGAAATGGCAGAAGGATTATTTCAGAGGCACCACCCCCGGACGGCCGCCCGCCGAGGCGGGCGTTCCGGCGGGCACTCCGGCCGATCACCACACCAAGCTCAAGCTGCGCGAGTTCAAGCCGGTGCCGTAACGCAACTCTGGTGCTTAGGCCGCGCCGGGCGGCCGTGCGCCAAACACCAGCGGCTTGGTGACCGCGGTTTCGCCCGCTGCCGGCGGAAATTTCAGTGTCTTGATCCGGTTCACGAGATCGGCTCGCAGCGGCTCCCACTCGATGTGGCGGGGGTCGTCGTGGATCACACGATCGACGAGAATTTCGCAGGTCTCCACCGAGCCGCCCGCGCCGATCGTGAAGCGCAGCGCCAACGGGCCCTGATAGAGCGCGAGCCGGGCCGAGTATCGTGCGGCAAAGTCGCGGAGCAGCCCGACCAGCGCCTCTTCGACGACCGCCACCGAAAGAGCGCCGGTGCTCATCGTGCCGGTCTCGCTCAGATGACCGTGCAGCACGAAACGCCCCTCGACCGGGTCCATCGAGCCCTCGACGCGCTCGACGGCATGAGGCAGCCGATCGTCGAACACGACGAGCCGGTTGAAGCTGGGCTCGATGACCTCGTAAAAGCCGCGCCCCGCCGCAGCCGCGGGCGGCCGCGCCCCAAGGGGGGCGTTCCGGAGGTTGCCGCGAAAAAGATCACCCTCGCGAAAGACCAAGGTCTCGCCGCCGGTCGTGCGGCGCTGATCACGGGTCAGTGAATAGACGAACGCAAAACGCCCATTGGCGGCGTCATTGTGCAGCCCCTGTCGGCATCCGTCGACATAGAGGCTCAGATACGGCCAGGTCACATCGCCCATGCCCAAGGTGAGGATCGACCAGGCCTGCAGCGCGTTGATGAAGCCATCCACCCGGTCGCGCCGAATGATCTTTTCCGGGGTGGTCCGCAAATAGGCGTAAAGCTCGGGAACAAACCAATAATTCCACACTTGGTGGGTGTCGGCGCGGTGCGCGCCCGGATCGGCGAAATGCCCGTCGATATCTTCCCGCATCTGTATCGCCAATTCGCGCGGCAGGAACTCGTCGATAACCACGACCGGTGCGCCCAATGGCACGCCGTGCGTTGTCGCTGACATATCGGCTTCCTGCTCGAGCGGTTGCTTTCCGGCATAGTTTCTCGCTCGCACCGCGGCAGTCGTCAACCATAGCCGGTCTCGTCAAACCCGCCGATCTTTTGTATATTCCCACGGCTGGCGCCGATCCTTCTGCCGATCGGCTTTCGGGAAGGGCTCGACAATGGCGATCGTCCGGTATCAGCTGTGCGCCACCGCGCTTGCCCCGCTGATGCTCGGCATGGGGTTCGCCAGCCCGGCGGTCGCCCAGCAGCGCATCGGCGTCAACAGCGCGGTCAATCCCGAGGCGACCGGCATCTCGCCGGGTGCTCCGCCGCGGCGCCTGGTGCTCGGACAGGACATCGTCTTCAACGAGCGCGTCACCACCGGTCCGGATGGTCAGACCCAGGTCCTGTTCGTCGATCAATCGACGATGACCGTCGGGCCCAACTCGGACATGCTGATCGACGCGTTCGTCTACGACCCGGCCGCCGGCACCGGCAAGCTGGCTGCCAACCTGACCCGCGGCGTGTTCCGGTTTGTCGGCGGCAAGCTCAGCAAGCAGGAGAACGCGGTCACGATGCAGACGCCCTCGGCGACGATCGGGATCCGCGGCGGCGTGGTCTTGGTCAACCTGGCTACGGGCGGGAAGGCGCATCAGCAATGTGAACAGGCCTCTGGTTCGTCGCAAAATCAGCCGCGATGCGTCGAAGTAATCTTCGTCTACGGCAAGGGCGTTACCGTGACGGGGACGAACGGGGTCTCGCAGACGATCACACGGCCCGGGTTCGCAGTCACGGTGGCTGGACCGGGTGCGTCACCCTCTACTCCGGCGCCGGCACCCCCTGGTGCCGCCGCAGCATTGCTGGTTCAGCTCGACGGCCGGCGCGGCGCCAGCGGCGGCGCGAGCACGATTCCGACCGAGGTCGCCGTCGCCGGCAGCGG
>DATEQL010000051.1:0-21957 GCA_035272665.1 Allostellaceae bacterium | reverse complement strand
CTTTCGGGGTTGCGGTTCAAAATCGCCATCTCGGTGCCGGGGCCACCGATCCAGCCTTCGGTCGGGATGTTGGCGCGCACGATCGTCGCACCCTGCGCCTCCAGCGCTTCGATCGCCTCGCGCATCACCGTAGCGGCGCGCGGCGGCAGCGGCCCGTAATAGAAATCGTTGCCGGGATCGGAAGGATCGCTCGGTATACCGATGCGCGCTCCTTTGAGCCCGTCCTTGTCGAGGACGCTCGTGTAATCGGTCGGGCGCTGCAGATGCTCCGTCGCCGGGTCCGCTGGATCGGCGGCCGCGAGCACGTTCAACAGGATCGCGGCGTCGCGCACCGTGCGCGTCAAAGGGCCCGCTGTGTCCTGGCTGTGGGCGATCGGGATGATGCCGGCGCGGCTGATCAATCCGACGGTCGGCTTGACCGTGACGACGCCGTTCTGGGTTGCCGGCGACAAGAGCGAGCCTGAGGTCTCGGTGCCAATCGCCGCCGCGACGAGCCCTGCTGCCAAGGCGACCGCCGATCCCGAGCTCGACCCGCCGGGCGGCACAATCGGTACGCCCTTGTCGTCGAGCTCGGGCGCGTAGGGGTTCTTGACCTGACCGCCCAGCGAGCTGTAGCCGGCGGGCATGTCGATCGCCAGGATGTTGGCAAATTCGGTCAAATTGGCTTTGCCGAGGATTAGCGCGCCGGCGCGACGCAGCAGCTCGACAACGGTCGCGTCCCGCTTGGCCCGCGCGTCGGCGAGCGCCAGAGAGCCGGCCGTTGTATGCTGCCCGTCCGCTGTCGCGATGTTGTCTTTGACGAGGATCGGGATGCCTTCGAGCGGTCGGCGCCGGGTGGGTTTGCTCGCATCGAGCGTCGCGGCGATCGCTAGCGCGTCGGGGTTCATCCCGCGCACGGCGTTCAGCCGAGGCCCGCCGCGGTCATAGGCCTCGATTCTCGCGGTGTAAGCGCGCACTAGCTCCGTGGCGGAAGTCCTGCCCGCAGTCAACGCCTCTTGCAGCTCGCCTATCGTTGCATTCTCAACACACATGGTTCCCTCGGCAGCGGCGGCGGACGTGGCCACGGTCAGCCCCAGCGCAACGATCAGACAGAGGCGAAGCGGCGATCGTGGCATGCGGTTTGCCCGGCGTAAATTCTCGCGATAGCGTGCCCTCAAGAGCGGTTTTTGCAAGTAGGAAACCTGCGTGATGACCAGATGGCGAAGGTCCGAGACCATCGGCTCGCTCCGCCTTCGGCTCCGCCCCTGGCGCTCGGCGCGGCCGGCTTCCGGTGGCGCCTGGCTGATGCTCGGCGGCGCCTTTGCCGCATTCACCGTCAGCGCGGGGCTAATGCATTCCTATGCAGTCTTTCTGGTTGTGTTCATCGAGGAGTTCCGGTGGAGCCGTGCCGAGACCTCGATCGCCTACTCGGTCTCGCAGCTCGTCGCCGGTGCGAGCTCGCCCTTGGTCGGCGCCTTGGTTGATCGACTGGGTCCTCGCCGCCTTCTGCTGCTTGGCGGCGGCCTGCTCGTTCTCGGGCTCGTGGGCAGCGCTTTCGTTTCCGCGCTTTGGCAGATCATCCTGCTTTACGGGATTGTCATGACCATAGGGGCAAACTGCCTCGGACTGGTCGTCTTTGTGCCGCTGCTCTCGCGGCACTTCGTGCGGCGCCGCGGCATGGCGATCTCGATTGTTCAGTCGGCCAACGGCTTTGGGCGAGCCGCTTCGGCACCGTCCGTCCAATTGCTAATCTCGACAATCGGCTGGCGTCATACCTATCTGGCGCAGGCCGCGTTCATGGCCGCGGTCGTGCCGCTGCTCGCCGCGCTGTTCCGCCGTGCCGCCCGTTACCCGATGGCCGCCGAGCCCGGTTCAACGCTCGGCTCCGCGGCTCCGATCTCGCTGCCGTCGCCGGAGTGGAGCTTGGCCGAAGCGATGCGCACGCCGCATTTCTGGTTGCTCTTCGCGGTCTACCTGTTCACCGGACTCGGCAGCTTCCTGGTTTCGCTGCACCAGCTCGCCTTCGCCGTCGACCGTGGGTTCGACAAGCTCTACGCTGCGGGGGTGCTCGGCATGGGCGCCTTCCTCGCCATCGCCGGCACGATCTTCACCGGCACGCTGTCGGATTATATCGGACGCGAGCTGTCGGCCATCGTGGCCTATGCCGTCTCGATACTGGGCGTGGTCTGCGCCTTGCTGATCACCGGCCCCGACCAGGGATGGCTGTTGTGGCTGCACGCCTGCTTCTTCGGCCTGACCTGGGGCGCCCGCGGCCCCGCCATCACCGCCAAGACCGCCGACCTCTTTCCCGGCCGCCAGCTCGGAACGATCCTCGGCGTGATCACGATCGGCAGCGGTATCGGCTCCGCGGCCGGGTCATGGGCAGCGGGCTGGATCTTCGACCTCTCGGGCAGCTATCGGCTCGCCTTCATGCTATCGATCGCCGCCTATCTCGCCGGCGCGATTGTTTTTTGGGGTTTGCGCCGACCGCCCGTGCGGTAAGTCGCTTGGCGCGCGCCGGCGGCGGCGGCAAAATCATCGCGAAACTGCTGGTTTTTGAATGGATCGGACAATGGCCGCAGACGTAATGGTGAAGAACACCTGGTACGTGGCCGGGCTGTCGCATGAATTCCCGCGGCAACAACTGCAAGGTCAAGTCGTTGCGGAGAAGCCGTTGGTGATGTGGCGGACCAGCGCAGGCGATGTCGTCGCCTTCGACGAGCGCTGCCGCCACAAGCGAATGCCGTTGTCACAGGGGCGGCTCATCGAAGGCGGTCTGCTCGAATGCGCCTATCACGGCTTGTGCTACGACGCGACCGGCCAATGCGTCCGGGTGCCGTCGCACCCTGATGGTCACATTCCACCGCAGACGCGACTGCGGCCGTTCCCGATCATCGAGCGGGACGGCCTCGTGTGGATTTGGCCAGGAGACCCTGACAAATCGTCGAGCCGCGATCCGCCGCACCTCCCGGAGATCGCCGATCCCGCCTGGGAAACGGCCGACACCGGTCCGATGCCAGTGCCCGCGAATTCGCTGCTGCTGATCGAGAACCTGCTCGATATTACGCATTTCTACCCGCTGCACGACGGCAACATCGGCGATGTCGAGAACAGCCGCATCCCGATCGAGATCGAAGAAGGAACGCGTAACGGCAATCCCTATGTCGGGACGGTCCGCTCGGTCCGCGGCTACCGACAGCCGCCCTACCTCGAAGATTATCTCGGATACGACTTCGTAGACCGGGACCACACCCATTTCATGCTGAGCCCGGCGGTGACGCGGGTCGACATGCGAGTCTGGCCGGCGGGCGGGCACGGCGACGCGAGCGTCGAACGCGGCTATCTGATCGTACACACCCACACGCCCGTCGACCGGAAGAATCACGTGTGGCGCCTGATCATCAACATGCCGGCCGGCCAGAAGTGCAAGTCAGATCCGACCAAATCGGCGGTCGAGCGCTTCATGGAAACATTTCCGGCCGTCATCGCCGAGGACCGTTGGGCGCTCGAGAAACAACAACAGATGTTCAACTACCCCGACGACGGATACTTTGAGGTATTCCTCCGTCCCGACACCGCACTGCGCAAGGCGCGGCAAATCCTGACGCGGCTTGCGCGCGCGGAGAGAAACCCCGAGCCGCCTAACCCCGAGGCCGCAGCATCAGTGCGGCAGAGGGGCGGGACGATCGTTTAGACAGGCCTTCCTCCGGCATGCGACGAATTAACGGTAAAGTTGTACCCGTCCGGCCCTGTAACATGGAAGGAGTCATGGATCCGGCCCCGACTGATGTCGGAGGGTCCGAGGCCCTTGGCCAGATAATCGCGGCGAGCCGCCTCGATGTCGTCCACCATCAGGTCGAAGGGTGCTGCGGCTCCGGCTTTCGGCGCCTCCGGCGCCTTTCTGACGACGACATGTGTGCCGCCGCGAAACTCCAGGACGGCGAGTTCGGCGTCTTCGAAGATCGGGCGCAAGCCGACGGATACGAGCCATCGCGCCGTCCCCGTGACATCGGTCGTGGGAAGCCGGACGTGTCCCACCGCTACCGGCGGCCGCTGGTCGATTGTCTGCGACATGATTTCCCCGTTTGTTTGAGTTGGGTCCATGGCTGGCCTAGGCGGTCAGCACCTCAAGCAGGTGGCCGTTCGGGTCACGGAAGTAGAAGCCGCGGCCGCCATGGCGGTGATTGATTTCCATATTCTCCGCCGAGCGCGGACCGCTGCCATAGGCCAGCCCCTCGCCCCGGACGCGGTCGAAGATCCCGTCGAACTCCGCCTCGCTGACCTTGAAGGCATAGTGATGCCGCTCAAAGCTGTCCCAATTATCGAAATCGACGGTCAACGTGTCGTTGATCCGCACCGGGGCGAAGTGGGAAACCGGGCCATTGTATTCCAGCCCGAATATGCGGGCGAAGAAACGGGCGGATTCCTCCTTGTCGCGGGCAGGCACGATCGTGTGATCGAGGACGATGGTCATGGGCGCCTCCTTATGGTCTGCTACCGAGAGATGAGCGCGACCGCTGCGATCGACAAGCACCGATGGCGCTCGGCGCGATGAAGCGGAGGCACAATGTACAAGGCATCGACCGGCGTCATGTTGCCGACCTCGATCATCGGATCTTTGCCGCGCCCGAGCTGGTACACGGCGGGATTGGGCGCGCAAAGCTTTCTTGAGGCGATGATGAACCTGCGCTACCGCGAGCAGTACGAGGACGCGGTTTCGGTCTACCTGCGTGCTCAGGAGACCGCGGGTCTCGACATCGTCACCGACGGTGACGCGCATTTCGACGAGCAGATCAGCGGCATGAGTTGGCAAAGCTATCCGCTGACACACATGTCCGGCTTTTCCCAGTCGGCCGAGCCGAGCGCCTACCAGATGGCGACCGGCGCTCCCCGCGGACACATTCTGCACGATTTCCTTGAAGCGCGGGTGCTGCCCAAGATCACCGGGCCGGTCGGCCCCGGCAACCTGCAATACACCGCGATGTGGAAGACGGCGCAACGGCTGACCACGAAACCGGTAAAGTTCGGAACCATTCTGCCCGAGTTGCTCGCGGCTTCGGTTATCGACGAATACTACAAGGATCCGGTTGAACGTACGTGGGCGCTAAGCGACGCGCTCAATCGCGAGCTCCACGAGCTCGCCGATGCCGGCTGCCCGGTGATCCAGATGGAGGAGCCGCAGATCCATATGGTGCCGGTTCGCGGCAAGACCTTCGGCAAGCTCGATGTCGACGATCTCGTCAAGCTCTTCAACAACACAGTCAGGGGGCTGCGCAACAAGACCGAGGTGTGGTGCCATACCTGCTGGGGCAATCCTGCGCAGCAGCGGATCTTCCGAGACATCCAGAGCTACCAGCCGACCCTCGGCGCGCTTCGCCAAGTCGATGCCGATGCAATAACCTTTGAAACCTGCTCGTCCGGCATCGGCGATTTGCCGGCCATCGGTGAGGCGATCAACGACAAAAAGATCGTAATCGGTGTGATCGACCACCACACTTTGCAGGTCGAGCGGCCCGATCAGGTCGCAGCGTTGATCCGCGAGGCCCTGAAGCACATCCCGCCGGAGCGATTGATCATCTCGTCGGACTGCGGGATGGGCCGCGAGGGCATGAGCCGCCGGCACGCTACCTACAAAATGGTGGCAATCGTGCTCGGCACGAACCTTGTGCGCAAAGAGCTCGGCCTCCGCGAGGCGGAATGCCTTGCCGCCGATCCGCGCTATTCATTGGCGATGGTGAGGACCCCGTAAAACTCCGATTTTCGGCCGCGCAAAATTTCCATTGCTATTCGATTGTTAGGCCGCTCAAAATTCGTTGATCGGCGAAAAAATTCCATTGATCCGCTTGCGTAGCGAATTTGCATCCTAACACTTTGAAAGAACGCGTTATTTATAGGTCGATCGAGGCCGTTCTGCCGAAAAAACGCAATTTTCGTTGTACTTCGAGCGATGCCGATGGCGGAAGAAGCTTATCGGATCGCCGCCGTGATGGCGGCACCGAGGTCGGCGGTGCCGGCGTTGCCGCCGAGATCGGGTGTGCGGGTTCCGCCCTCGGCCAACACCTCGGCGATGGCGCGCTCGACGGCGGCAGCCGCGGCGGTTTCGCCAAAGTGGTCGAGCATCATCGCGCCCGACCAGATCTGCCCGATCGGGTTGGCGATGCCGCGGCCGGCGATATCCGGCGCCGAGCCGTGCACCGGTTCGAACATCGAGGGGTATTCGCGCTCTGGGTTGATATTGCCGGACGGTGCGATGCCGATCGAGCCGACCACTGCGGGGCCGAGATCGGACAGGATGTCGCCGAACAGGTTCGAGCCGACGACGACGTCGAACCAGTCGGGATGACGCACGAAGTGCGCAGTCAGGATATCGATGTGGTACTGGTCGGTCCTGACATCCGGATAGTCGCGCGCGACTGCGGCAAAACGCTCGTCCCAGAACGGCATCGTATGGATGATGCCGTTCGACTTGGTCGCCGAGGTGACGTGCTTCTTACGTTTGAGAGCGAGCTCGAAGGCGTAGCGCATGATCCGGTCGCAGCCGCGCCGGGTGAAAACTGCTTCCTGCATCGCCATCTCGTATTCGGTGCCCGCATAGAGCCGGCCGCCGATTTCCGAGTATTCGCCCTCGTTGTTTTCGCGAACCACATAAAAGTCGATGTCGCCCGGCGCCCGGTCGCGCAAAGGCGACTCGACACCGACGAGCAGACGCACTGGACGGAGGTTGACGTATTGGTGAAAGCCGCGCCGCAATGGGATCAGGAGCCCCCATAGCGAGACATGATCCGACACATTGGGATGGCCTACGGCGCCGAGATAGACGGCATCGTATAGCCGCAACCGCTCGAGCCCGTCCTCCGGCATCATGCGGCCCGTCTCGGTGTAACGTCCGCAGCTCCAGTCGAACTCGTTCCACGCGAAGCCAAAGCCGTAGGCACGCGCCGCCGCCTCCATCGCAGCAACCCCTTGCGGCATCACCTCATGCCCGATGCCGTCGCCGGCGATCACCGCGATCCGATAACTCTTGGACATGCTTTACCTCCGCTGCCGCTCCACAGCTTAACGCGCGACGGGTCGGCTGGTCTAATGTGCGAAACGCGCGGCGATGGTCAGAGTAACTCGGGTCAGCTCGACGCTAGATCGATTGGCGCCGGGGGCGCCGCTGCATGATCTCGAGCCGCACAACCCGAGCTTCCGGACCCGATTCATGCGTGGGACCTCCGGTGTCAGCCATTCGATGCCGGACGGTCCGAATGCAACGGGTGGGCGTGGTCGAGGGGACCGTGCCCATGGCCGAGACCGGGGGCGCCTAGGATCGCACGGTATACGTAGACGCGGGCGAGGTCGACGGCACTCTCGACCCCATGGCCTTGGGCCAGGCAAGCGGCGATCGCCGAAGCGAGCGAGCAGCCGGTGCCGTGAGTATGGCGGGTCGCGATCCTCGGGCTTTCCCACACCCTCGCACCCCGTTCCGTGACGAGCACATCCAAGACGGTTTCGCCCGAGAGATGCCCGCCTTTGACCAGCACCGCCTGGCAGCCAAGGCCGAGCAGGACTTCGCCGGCAGCCCGCATCTCTGCGAGGTTGCCGATTGTCGCGCCGCACAAAATCTCGGCTTCGGGCAGATTTGGCGTCACGACCTCGGCGCGCGCGATCAACCGCGATTTCAGCGCCTCGAGCGCGGCGGGGTCGATCAGGCGTGCCCCCCCTTTGGCTACCATCACCGGGTCGACGACAACCGGAACTGCCGCAGCACGCTCCCGCAGCACCGCAGCCACCGTCTCGATCACCGCCGCATCGTGCAGCATACCGGTCTTGATCACGTCGGCGCCGATATCGTCGAGCACCACCTCCATCTGTCGCCGGATGAATTCCGGCGGTATCGGCAGAACTCCGAAGACGCCCTCGGTATTTTGCGCGGTAAGCGCGGTTATCGCGGTTGCGGCATAGGCATCAAGCATCGACACTGTCTTGATGTCGGCTTGGATGCCGGCACCGCCGCCGGAATCGGAACCGGCGACGATTAGTACCCTGCCTCGCACTATTCAGCGGCCTGAGAGGGGGTGAGCCGCAAGGGCCGGGAGGGTGCTTCTTCGGTGCCGGCGCTGGCTCCAACGATCGCTGCGCAGATCTCGTCGATCACCGCCTCGACCAGCTGCTCATCCTCGCCTTCCGCCATGACCCGGATCACCGGCTCGGTTCCCGATTTGCGGATGACCAAGCGGCCGGCGATGCCGAGCCGGGTCTCGCCGTTGGCGATCGTCCGCTGGACTGCAGGTAAGTCGAGGGGACGGCCGTCGCCGAAGCGCACGCTGCGCATCAGCTGCGGCACCGGGGTAAAGAGCCGACAGACCTCGCTCGTGCGTCTGTCGGTCTCGACGATCGATGCGAGCACCTGAAGCGCTGCGATCAACCCATCACCGGTCGTCGCGTAATCGGCGAGAATGATGTGGCCCGACTGCTCACCGCCCAGATTGCAGCCGAGGGCACGCATCTTTTCAACGACATAGCGATCGCCGACAGCGGTTCGGTGAAGGCCGATATTCTGGTCGGCGAGAAAACGCTCGAGCCCGAGATTGGACATCACCGTCGCGACCAGCGCGTCGCCAGAAAGCCTGCCGCTGCGGGCGAGACCCGTCGCGATCAACGCCATCAGCTGGTCGCCATCGAGAATGACGCCGCGTTCATCGGCGACGATCAGCCGGTCGGCATCGCCATCGAGGGCGATGCCGATATCGGCCCGCCGCGCCAATACCTCGCGCCGCATCTGTTCGGGCGACAGTGCACCGCACTCGCGGTTGATGTTAAGGCCGTCGGGCGCTACGCCGAGCGAAAATACCTCCGCGCCGAGCTCCCAGAACACCGTCGGTGCGACTTTGTAGGCGGCGCCATGGGCGCAATCCACGACGATGCGCAACCCGTCGAGCCTCAGCCCGCGCGGAAAGCTCTGCTTGACAAACTCGATATAACGGCCACCGGCGTCATCGAGCCGTTTGACCCGGCCGAGCTCCGCCGGAACGGCGCGCCGGTTTGGTCCTTTGGCCAGGCAGTCTTCGATCTTCAGCTCGAGCTCGTCCGACAGCTTGTATCCGTCGCGGCCGAACAGCTTGATGCCGTTATCCCCATAAGGGTTGTGCGAAGCCGACAGGACCACGCCGATATCGGCGCGCAGGCTGCGCGTCAGCATGGCGATTGCCGGGGTCGGAAGCGGACCGACCAGCACGACATCCATGCCCATCGTGACAAAGCCCGCCGTCAGCGCCGGTTCGAGCATGTAGCCAGAAAGCCGAGTGTCCTTGCCGATGACGACAAGATGCTTGTGCCCGCCGTTGTAAAAGCACTCGCCGACCGCCATCGCCACCTTCAGCGCCGTCTCGGGTGTCATCGGCTCGCTATTGGCGGTGCCGCGGATCCCGTCGGTGCCGAACAGCTTCCGCTTCATCGCACCCCCGAAAGATTGGGTAGCCCGAGCTTCTCAGGCGCCCGGCTGTGGCTCGGGTTCGAGACCGGTTGGTCGCCCAGAAGGGGGCACCGAGCTGCGCCTTCCCGGGCGTACCTCGTCGGTCGCAGGCCCGGTTGAGGTTTCGCGCACGATCCGCTCGCCCCTGATGATTCGTCGGATTTCCTCGGCCGACAAGGTCTCGTATTCGAGCAAGCCCTTGGCCAGCGCGTGCAGTTCGTCGAGACGCTCAGTCAGAATTTCCCGCGCTCGCTGCTCGCCTTCGTCGACAATGCGGCGGATTTCTTCGTCGATGACCTTTGCCGTCGCGTCCGAGACGTTCTTGCGCTGGGTGACCGAGTGGCCGAGGAACACCTCCTCCTCGTTCTCGCTGTAGCGCAACGGCCCAAGCTTTTCGCTGAACCCAAACTCGGTGACCATCCGGCGCGCCAGATTGGTCGCTCGCCGGATATCGTCGGCGGCCCCCGTCGTGACCTTGTCCGGCCCAAAGATCAGCTCTTCGGCGACGCGACCCCCGAACAGGCTCGCGACCATTGCCTTGATCTCGATCTTGGATTGGCTGTACTTGTCGCGCTCCGGCAGGAACATGGTAATGCCGAGCGCGCGGCCGCGTGGGATGATCGTCACCTTGTGCAGCGGCTCGTGCCCTTCCGCATAAAGCATGCACAGCGCATGACCGCCCTCGTGATAGGCGGTCAGCTTCTTCTCGTCCTCGGTCATCACCATCGAGCGCCGCTCGGCGCCCATCATGACCTTGTCCTTGGCGTACTCGAACTCGCTCATCGCCACCGAGCGCTTGCCTTTGCGCGCCGCCATCAGCGCCGCTTCGTTGACGAGGTTGGCGAGATCAGCGCCCGAAAAGCCGGGGGTGCCGCGCGCAATGACCCGGGCATCGACGTCCGAGGCCAACGGCACCTTGCGCATATGGACCTTTAGGATCTTCTCGCGACCGACAACATCGGGGTTAGGCACCACCACTTGGCGATCGAAACGGCCGGGGCGCAACAGCGCCGGGTCGAGCACGTCCGGCCGATTGGTCGCGGCGATCAGGATTACCCCCTCATTGGCTTCGAAGCCGTCCATTTCGACGAGCAACTGGTTTAAGGTCTGCTCGCGCTCGTCATTGCCGCCGCCGAGCCCCGCGCCGCGATGGCGGCCCACCGCATCGATCTCGTCGATGAAAATGATGCAGGGCGCGTTCTTCTTGCCCTGCTCGAACATGTCGCGCACGCGGCTCGCGCCGACGCCGACGAACATCTCGACAAAGTCCGAGCCGGATATCGTGAAGAACGGCACGTTTGCCTCGCCGGCGATCGCGCGGGCGAGCAACGTCTTGCCGGTGCCGGGCGGGCCCACGAGCAGCACGCCCTTGGGAATCTTGCCGCCGAGCCGCTGAAATTTCTGCGGATCCTTGAGATATTCGACGATCTCCTCGAGCTCCTGCTTGGCCTCGTCGATTCCGGCCACGTCTTCGAAGGTGATCCGCCCGACCTTCTCGGTCAGCAGGCGCGCCCGGCTCTTGCCAAAGCCCATCGCCCGCCCGCCGCCGCCTTGCATCTGGCGCATGAAGAAAATCCACACGCCGATCAGCAACAGCATCGGGAACCAGGAGATCAGCACACCAAACAGCGACGGCACATTTTCGTCGACCGGCGCTGCGGTTATGCGCACATTCTTCTCGGTCAGCCGATTGACAAGGTTGGGATCGTTCGGGGCGTAGGTGGTAAACGCCCGGCTGTCGGTGAAATGGCCGCCAATATTGTTCCCCTGGATCGTGACATCCGCGACCTGACCGCGATTGACATCGTTCAGAAAGTCCGAAAAGGCGAGGGTAGATTGTGGTCCCCGGCTGGAGGAGGTCTGGAACAGGTTGAAAAGCGCGACGAGAAGCAGCCCGATCACGATCCACAGGGCGAGATTCTTGCCGAAGTTATTCACGATGAAGGCCTTTCCATGCCAGGCTGAGCATCACATGCCAAGCTCAACCATACCCCACCGAGAGCTGGCCCGCGATCATTTTTGCCCGGCTAAGACATAAGATGCCGCCGGACTTAAACAACTGTAAAGCCTGCCCGTGTCAGCGGATTGATCGGCTGAAAGCTGACCTGCGGCAATGCCACGACTCCCTGGCGTAGGTAGCCTAAATGGGGAACGGCCGCGATGCCTTTCTCGTCCCACACCGCCGGCAGGACTGGATAGACCAGCCGAGGCAGATCGTTGTGTCGCAGCTGGGGCGCGGTTCGGTTCAGTTCGGCGACACCAGCCCGCCCGAGATAGCCGATCCCGATCGGCCCACAAGCGGCGACCGGCAATGCGACCTTGAATCGACGGTCCCACAAGCAGCTCTCTCCCGGCGTCAGCCGAACCGGCTCGCTTGCGCCGGCGAGTTCGCGCAGCACGAGGATGCGTGCTCGCCAAACAATAAAACGGCAGCCCCCGAGCGCATGTCCACGGCGGGCGGCCGCGGCGAGCATCGCTCGCAACCGGGCGATCTGATCGCGGCGCGCCGGATAGAGCCTGCCTCCGACGGTGGCGACAATCGCAGCGAGCGCTCTCTCGGCGATCTTCTGCGGTGCTGAAAGAACGAGACCGGGATCAAGCACGACGAGCCCTGCGGGATGCAGCATTACGCTTTGAGCGAGAAGCCGATCGCCTTGACACGCGTGCGCCGCCCGCTCATCCCCGAACGAGCGAATGCGGGTGAGCAGCGTCTCGAAATCCGTGCCGACCAGCACGGCAGCGCCGCTGCGCAGCCGCGATCTCTCGAAGGTCGGGTCGTGGTTGCTCGGATCGGTGATGAAGGGCTGCTGCTCGAGACGCAGTAGTGCGAGGAGGCGGGCTTTTGCGACGCCGAGCAGTGGGCGCAGGATTCGGCAATCGGCGAACTCCCGGATCGCCGACATCCCGGCGAGGCCATCAGCTCCACTGCCGGCACGACGACGGATCAGATGGGTCTCGGCCTGATCTTCGCGATGATGTGCGATCAGGAGATGGAGACAACGGTGCGCCCGGCACCACTCGCCGAGCAGCTGATAGCGCGCTGCACGCGCGGCCTCTTGTATGCCGGTCACCGGCTTGTCTCCTGACCAGGCGACGATTTCGTGGCGGATTGCCCGCGCCTTAAGCCAGCCGTGAAGAAGTCGGATTTCGGTGCTGCTTTCCGGCCGCAACCGATGATCAACCGTCACCGCGCAAATCCTCCCGCCGCGCTTGCGCACCCAACGGTCTGCGAGTATGGCGAGGGCGAGGCTATCTGGGCCGCCGGAAACTGCGACGGCGAGAAACGGGCGGGTCTCGAATCGGGCGAGCCCGGCGAGTAAGGCCGCGAACTCGTCAAGGGCGAGCGGCTTTGCCGGCATCGCAGTCAGCAACTGAGTTTCTTCTTCTCGTCCTTTGCTCTTTCCTTGATCGCGCTCCCCGGGTTCGGGAAATCCCGATCGAGCTGGGCAAACGCGGTACATGCATTTTGTCGCTGGTTCGTGCGGGCGAGCGACATGCCAAGCTTGAGCAGATCGTCTGCTGCCTTCACCCCCTTCGGATAGCGCTTGTAACCTTCGGCAAAGGCGCTAGCGGCCTCAGCGTAATTTCCGCGCGCGTAGTAAGTCTCGCCGAGCCAGTATTGCGCGCTCCCAGCCAGCCCATCGTCCGGGTGCTGTCGGATGAAGCTCCTCAGGGCTTCTTCGGCAGCCGAATAATCTGCCTGCTTCAACAAACCGAAGGCAAAATTATACTGCATTGAGGCCGAGCCGGCGGGCAGTACGCCGGCAGAAGGCGGGCGTAGGCTGGTGCCGATCCCGGCACTCGCCGGCTCGGGCGCCAGCTCAGTCGATCCCGGAGGGGTCAGCGTGCCGGCGCCCGTCGGGGTGTAGGGTGGCGGAGGTATCAGCGTACCAGGCGGTATCGGGGAACCGAGAGTCGCTGGCCGGGGGTTCGCGACGGGTGGAGGACCTCGGGTCGAAAGCGTTCCGGCGGCCGCGCTGGCAACCGCACTGGCGGCGGCCGAGCGTGGCGGCGGCGGTGTGGTCGTCGGCTGCCCCTGCCCCTGACCAAATCGCACATCGATGTCGCTGTTGATTTGTTCCAGCCGCCGCCGCAACTGCTCGACCCCGTTCGTTGCGTCCTCGACCCGGCCGGTCAGGTCGCGCATCTCAGCCTCGAGCCGATCCATCCGAACTTCGGTATCGACTGCGGGGCTGGAACCCGTGCCAATGGCCGGGCCGCCGCCACCGCGATAGACCTGCCGCTGTAACATGCTCAGGTCCTTCTCGAGGCGATCGAGACGGTCCTGCAATGCCCGATCCTGCGATCGCGCCGCGTGGATCGGCAAGGATACAGCGAAAAGCGCTAGCAGTAGGGTTGGTCGGGCATACGACAAGGCCGAGCGCCTGAGCATCCGAAGGCCTCTTGAGATCCGCCCGAAAGCCGGGGGAGGGCTCTCGCGGCGTCGACCATTACTGCATCGACCATCAGAGTGGTCGCGCGGATCGTGGCGAACGGCGGTACTAGGGTCCCTTTAGGGCAAAAAAAGGGCGCGCCTCGATCACCAGTCGGTTGAACCAACGCCGATGAATTTGGCCCTTATCACATGCCTCTCGGCCGTCCCAGGCGCATCGATCCAAGTTTCTCAGTTGACAGTCGTAATAGCCACGCGGTTCTGAGCCCACGCTTCCTCGTTCGAGCCGACGACGATTGGGCGTTCGTTGCCATAGCTGATCGTCGAGATCCGGGATGCGGGAATCCCCGAGGCGACAAGGACGTTCTTGGCGGCCTGAGCGCGACGCTCGCCGAGGGCGAGGTTGTATTCGCGCGTGCCGCGCTCGTCGCAATGACCTTCGATCGTCACAGTGACATTCGGATAACGCCGCAGCCAATCGGCCTGACGGGACAGGATCTGCTGCGATTCCGGGGTGATATCTGATCGGTCAAAGGCGAAGAAGACGCGATCGCCCGCGCTCGCCTCCAGATCCTGCTGCGAACCCGGCACAATGCTCCGCGATCCGATGCCGCCGGCCCCAGCCGGCGGTCCCGGCGGCCCGGGTGGGGGCGTCTCCGGCGGAGGGCTGCTACAAGCGGTGAGCAGCAGCAAAGCACCCAGCAGGCTGATAATTCTTGCGTGCATCTCATTCCCCCTTGACCCGCCCGGACAATATCGCTGGCGCCGTTCAGCGAAGCAAGGGAGACCAAGCCGGATCGGAAGCATCCTGCGGGGTGGTTACCTCGCGTTGATTGGAGCCGGTCAAGTCGATCGAGTACAGGTGAGGAGAACCGCCATGTCCGCGCGAATCGGAGGGTGACTGGCGGAAATACATCAGCACCCGGCCGTTCGGCGCCCAGGTCGGTCCTTCGACCAGAAAGTCGCGCGTCAGCAGCCGTTCGCCCGAACCATCCGGGCGCATCACGCCAATAAAGAAAGATCCGCCGTCGATCTTGGTGAAGGCGATCAAATCACCGCGCGGCGACCAGACCGGGCTGCCGTATTTCCCCGACCCGAAACTGATCCGCTTTGCGCCACCGCCATCGGCACTCATGAGGTAAAGCTGCGGGGAGCCACCGCGATCGGAATTGAAGACGATCTTGCTGCCGTCGGGGGCGTAGCAGGGCGATGTGTCGATCGCCTGGCTGTCGGTCAGGCGCGTGGGCCTGTGGGTGCGCAGATCGAGGGCAAAGAGGTTGCTGACGCCGTTCTCGGCGCGGCTCAGTACCACCCGGTTGCCGTCCGGGGAAAAGCGCGGCGCGAAGGTCATGCCCGGGAAATCGCCGACCAGCTCCTGCTGGCCGGTATCGATATTGAAAAGATAGACGCGCGGCGAGCCATTTGCGTAGGAGAGATAAGTAATCTCCTGGGCTGTGGGGGAGAACCGTGGGGTCAACACCAGCGCGCGCCCGTCGGTCAGAAACCGATTGTTGGCCCCATCTTGATCCATGATCGCGAGGCGTTTGATCCGCTTCTCCAGCGGGCCGGATTCGGCGACGTAGACGATGCGGGTGTCGAAATACCCCTCCTCGCCGGTGATGCGCTTGTAGATCTCGTCGGCGATGATGTGCGCGATGCGGCGCCAATTTTGCGGTGTTGTCGTATAGCCGTAACCGGTCAGCTGTTGCTCGGCAAAAACGTCCCATAGACGGAATTCGACTCTCAACCTGCCATCGCCTTGCGTCTGGACCGTTCCTGTAACCAGAGCCTGCGCATTGATCTGGCGCCAATCACCAAATCGCGGCTGGGCATCGGTCGCAGAAACATTCTGGATGAAGCTGCGGGGATCTAGCGGGCGAAACAAGCCCGAGCGATCGAGATCCGCCGAAACGACGCCGGCGATTTCCTGTCCGGCCTGGCCTTCGTCGTTACCGGAGCCTGAGAAGGAAGGAATTGCGATCGGCAGGGGCTCGACTTTTCCGCTGGTGATGTCGAGCCGCAGCTCGGCGCGGACGGGCGCGCTCGCGGGCAGCAGTATCACGAATGCTGCAACCAGACCGGCCAGGAAAACGCGGTTTCTTTTCATAAGATGTCCTTTGGGCTGAAGTCCACGACGAGGTCCTTCCAGATCGCGTATTTGTCCGGCGGTAAGCGCAGCGGCCGGCATTCCGGATTGAAAAAGGCCCGGCGGGCGCTCTCGGCGGCCGCGCGAAAGGACGGGTCGCTCAGACGTGCCTGGTCGACTATTGTCGCCTGTCGCACGGTGCCGTCCGGGTCGACGACCACCCTGATCTCGACGACGAGATCCTTCGCATCACGAGCGCCCGCCGGCACGTTCCAGCACCGCGCGATCTGCTGTCGCACCAAGTCGACTTCGGTGGCGGTAATTTGACTGCCGAGCGGCGCTCGGGGCTGCGACGACGGCCGAGCCGACGTGACGCGCGGCCTTTGCGGCGGTGCATCCGGCGACGGCGCGGTTGGCTGCGTCGCCAGGTTCTTCAGCAGCGCCTCGAATTGGCTGGGATCGTATTTCTTTTGCTCTGCTTTCGTCTCGTTCTTGGCCATTTGCTGTGGCGGTTCCGGCTTTTCCTTCGGCCGGGGCGCCTCGGTCTTCTCTGTCGGCTTTGGCGGCTCGGGCTTGGGCTCTGGTGGCTTTAGCAGAGGCGGTGGCGCCGGCTTGGGTTCCGACGGTGTCGGCGGCTCGGACGTCGGCGGCGGTGCCTCGGCCGAAGGCGGCGGGACCGGTGTCGGGACCGGCGGTTCGGGCTCCGGCCTCGCCACCGGTGCATCCGCGACCGGCACCTCCGGCTTGGCGTCGGGCCGTGGCGGGTTCGGATTGGGCCGCGTCGCTCGGGTTTCCGGCGCAATCGTCACCAGCTCGACCGCAACCGGCATGTCCTCGGGCGGAGGTGGAGCGAACAATCTCGGTAAACCGAAAATGAACAGGCTACCGAGGACAAGGTGCAGTGCCACCGATAACGCGATGCCGGGCGGGGCAATACCGTCCGGCACCGCGTCGAGGACGACGGGTTCCTCGGTCAGGGCCGGTTCTGCGGTTGCCACGCTCATCGGAGTGAAACCGCGCACCACCTTTCAGCGTTTGACCGTCCGCCCTGATCGCTCGGCGGGCGCCACGGGCGCCCCTTTCGGGGATTCCGCGATCAGCGACACTTTGTGGAACCCCGCCGTGCTGACCAGACTCATCACCTCGAGCACGCGGCCATAGTTGATCGCCTTGTCGCCGCGGACGTAGAGCAGCGCGTCCGGGTTGCTGCCGGTTATCGCCTCCAATCGTGGCACCAGCGCTTCTGTCGGGATGTCGGTCTCCTGGATGAAGATGTGGCCCTCATTGTTGATCGTGATGACCAGGGGTTCCTTCGGCTCGGTGATCGGCGGCGCCTGGGTCTGCGGCAGATCGACCGGCACCCCTACCGTCAGGAGGGGCGCCGCGACCATGAAGACGACGAGCAGCACCAGCATGACGTCGACGAGCGGGGTCACGTTGATTTCCGACATCGGCCGATACCGCCCGGCCAACCGCTGTGCGTTGCCGACGAGGCCCGGTGTCGCCATCACTCACGGCCTCTCGTCGAGCTGGCGCGACAGTATCGCGCTGAACTCGGAGGCAAACGCCTCGAGCCGACCGGCATAGCGCCCGAAATCGGTCGCGAGCTTGTTGTAGGCAACAACTGCGGGGATTGCGGCGACGAGCCCGAGCGCGGTCGCGAACAGCGACTCGGCGATGCCGGGCGCGACCACGGCGAGGCTGGTGTTCTTGGACGCGGCAATCGATTGAAAGCTGTCCATTATGCCCCAGACGGTGCCGAACAGACCGACGAACGGCGCCGTCGAACCGACCGTCGCGAGATACGCCATAAAGCGTTCGACTCGCTCCATCTCGCGACCCACCGTGACACTCATCACGCGCTCGATGCGCTGCTGCAGGCTCGCCCGCATAACCGGAGTGCCGAGAAGGTTCTTGGCGGCGCTGCGTCGCCACTCCCGCATCGCCGCCGAAAAAACGGCGCTCATCGGATCGGGTGGGCGCTGACCGACCCGCTCGTAGAGATCCTCGAGCGAGCCGCCCGACCAGAAGGACTCCTCGAAATTCGATGCGGTAGATCGCAACCGGCGCAGCCGGATCACCTTGTCGAAGATGACCGCCCACGACCAGAACGACGCGACCAGCAGTATCAGCATTACCACTTTAACGATGACATCGGACTGCAGAAACAGGCCGATGATGGAAAGATCATGAGGCACCGCGCCGACGAGCGGCAGGGCATCGACAGGAGTAGGCGGCATTTCTTGGCGACCCTTTATGGCGTCTTTTGGATGATCGTCCGTATCACGGCGTCTCCTCGACCGCGGCTTCGAGGGGTAGACGCCCGAGAAGATCGAGTTGTGTCGGCAGGCTCGCCGGCATCGGTAGATCGAGGTGGCGAAAGGCGATCCGAGTTAGCGCTCGGCCACGCGGCGTGCGCTGCACAAAGCCCTCCTGGATCAAATAGGGTTCGACGACATCTTCGATAACATCGCGCTCGTCACCGAGTGCGGCCGCCACCGTTTCGACCCCGACCGGGCCGCCCCCATAGTTTTCGGCAATGCAGCGCAGGTAGCGTCGATCCATGCCGTCGAGGCCGCAGCTGTCGACCTCGAGCCGCAGTAGCGCCGCGTCGGCCGCAGCCGCATCGACGCTCGCCAGACCGTCGACCGCGGCAAAGTCGCGGATCCGCCGTAGCAGTCGCATCGCAACGCGCGGGGTGCCGCGTGCTCTACGCGCGATCTCGGCGGCGCCGTCGGGGTACAGGTCGAGACCGAGCATCCGAGCGCCGCGGCTGACGATCATCCCGAGCTCGGCCGCCTCGTAAAAGACCAGCCGCAGCGGTATACCGAAGCGCTCACGCAGCGGCCGGGTAATCAGCCCCGACCGCGTCGTTGCGCCGATCAGCGTGAAGGGCGCGACGTCGATGCGGATCGACCGCGCCGCCGGCCCCTCGCCGATGATCAGGTCGAGCTGAAAATCCTCCATCGCGGGATAGAGGATCTCCTCGACCGAAGGTGTCAGGCGGTGGATCTCGTCGATGAACAGCACGTCGCGCGGCTGCAGATTGGTCAGCAGCGCGGCGAGATCGCCGCCGCGCTGAATCACCGGGCCCGAGGTGGCTCGGAACCCCACGGCCATTTCGCGGGCGACGATCTGCGCGAGCGTCGTCTTGCCGAGCCCCGGAGGTCCGGAAAGCAGCACGTGGTCGAGGGCTTCGCGCCGGCCCCTCGCCGCTTCGATAAACACACGCAGATTGTCGCGCAACCGGCGCTGGCCGACGAATTCGTCGAGCGCGAGCGGCCGCAACGAGGCCTCGGCTGCGTCCTGCACGCCTGGGGCTGGATCGATGACGCGCGGCTCCGGGTCGGTCATCGGGCGAGCTCCTGCAGCCCGGCGCGGATCAGCGCGGTGGCATCGGCGCCCGCGCCCAACCGCTGGGTGGCCGTGGCAACGGCCCCGAACGCGTCGGTCCGGCGGTAACCGAGGTTGACGAGCGCCGACACCGCATCGGCGGCTGGGCCGGCATCGGCGTCCGGCGCCAACGTGATCGGCACCGTCGGCATCCCATCGGCGGCAACACCGCCGACCTTGTCGCGAAGCTCGTTGACGATGCGCGCAGCCAGTTTCGGCCCGACCCCGTCGGCGCGCGACAGGATGGCTTTGTCTTGAGCGAGGATCGTGAGGCCGAGCTGTTCCGGCGGCACCGTCGAGAGGATCGCCAGCGCAAGCCGCGCCCCGACGCCCTGCACCGTCGTCAACTGCCGAAACCAGTCGCGCTCGGCGGCGTCGATAAACCCGTAGAGATGGATATGATCCTCGCGGACATGGGTCTCGATCAGCAGGGACGCGGGCGAACCGGCGGCCGGCAATCGGCTGATCGTCCGCGTCGAGCAGAAGGCGAGATAACCCACACCCCCCACATCAATGACCGCAGCGTCCGGGCTGACCTGATCGACCATGCCCGCGAGCTTGGCGATCATCCCGGCGCTTTCCAATGGCGCCGGGTCGCGACGTGATGCGCATGACAGATCGCCACCGCAAGGGCATCGGCGGCGTCGGGCTCGCCGATGTCGCAGCCCGGCAGGATCCGCCGCACCATCATTTGCACCTGTGCTTTTTCGGCGTGTCCGGCTCCCACCACCGCCTTCTTGACCAGGTTGGCCGAATATTCCGCCACCGGCAGCCCCCGTTCAGCCGGTGCCAGCAGCACAACGCCGCGGGCGACGCCGAGCTTCAAGGTCGAGGCCGGGTTGCGGTTGACGAAGGTCTCTTCGACCGCGGCTTCATCCGGCTGGAAGCGATCGAGGACGGAAGTGATCTGGCGGAACAGCGCCACCAGCCGCATCGCGAGCGGCTGGTCGGTCGCGGCGTGCACGACGCCGTCGGCGATGTGGGTAAGGCGGTTGCCGGTGACCTCGATCACCCCCCAACCGGTGTGCCGCAGCCCGGGATCGAGCCCCAAAACGCGCATCGAGGTTCCGTGCCGACCCTTGAGGGGCTCAGGCACCGAGCCGCGCCATCACGTCCTCGGCCACTTCGAAATTGGCGTAGACGTTCTGGACATCGTCGCTGTCCTCGAGCGTCTCGAGCAGCTTGAACAGGGTCGTTGCGGTCTCCTCGTCGAGCGGTGCGGTCGTCCTCGGGCGCCAGACCAGGCGGACCGAGCTCGCCGGTCCGAACCGGCCTTCGAGCGTGTCGCGAGCGGCGTTGAAATCTTCGGGTGCGCAGGTCACGAGGTACTGCTCGGGATCGCTCTCGAGATTTTCCGCTCCCGCCTCGATGACGGCTTCGAACATGTCGTCGGCGCTCGCGGTTTCTGCCGGATAGGCGATCTCGCCGACGCGCTCGAACATGAAGCTGACGCTGTTGGTCTCGCCGAGTACGCCGCCCGCCTTGGCGAACGCGGCCCGGACCTCGCTCGCGGTGCGGTTACGGTTGTCCGTCAGCGCCTCGATGATGACGGCGACCCCACCCGGTCCATAGCCCTCGTATCGGACTTCCTCAAAGGCCTCCCCTGCCTCACTGCCGGATCCGCGCCGAATCGCCCGCTCGACGGTGTCTCTCGGCATATTGGCTTGGCGGGCGGCGAAGACGGCTGCTCGCAACCGCGGGTTGGCCGCCGGGTCCGGCAGGCCCGAGCGGGCGGCGGTGGTCAGTTCCCGGATGATCTTGGTAAAGATCTTGGCGCGCCTTTTGTCCTGCGCACCCTTCCGGTACATGATATTTTTGAATTGCGAGTGACCAGCCATCGATTTCTGCGCCGCTTCCTGTCGGCGTCACGGCCGGAAGCTTGTGGAGCGTGGGGGCTAACAATCCAATATGGCAGGATTGCGGCACCTCCGGGCGCGGTCGGGAAGGGTTTCTCGGCGCCGTTGTCGCGCCGAAGGCGCCCTCAGCGCTGGGGAAGGTGCGCGACGAGCCGACCGCCGATTCGCACCGGCTCGACCGCTCGGGCGAGGCCGGTGCGATCGTCGGTCTCGAGCAGAATGCCGCACAACGTCGCTTCCCCTTCGGCCGGTTGCGGGCGCTCACCGGGCATCTTGCTGACAAAGCGCCGCGTCGCCGGTTCCTTCTGCATCCCGATCACCGAATCATAGTCGCCGCACATCCCGGCATCGGTCTGGCAGGGTGCCGCCGGGCAGGATCTGCGCATCGGCGGTCGGCACGTGACAATGGGTTCCGAACACCGCCGAGGCGCGACCATCGGCGAAATGGCCGAGCGCCATCTTCTCACTCGAGGCTTCGGCGTGAAAATCGACCACGATCGCCGCGATGTCCTTGCCGAGCGAATGATTGGCGAGAATATCGTCGAGTCGGGCGAACGGATCATCGAGCGCGTCCATGAACAGGCGGCCCATCAGATTGAGGACAAGAACGCTTCGCCCGCCCATCTGATGCACGCGCCAACCGGCGCCCGGCGTGCCTTTCGGGAAATTCGCGGGCCGCAACAGACGCGGGTCGCGATCGATGTAAGGGATGATCTGACGCTGATCCCAGACGTGGTTCCCGGTCGTCAGGATATCGACGCCACAATCGTAGAGTTCGCCGCAAAGGCGCTCG
>DATEQL010000050.1:0-4780 GCA_035272665.1 Allostellaceae bacterium | reverse complement strand
AGCCAACCGCAACGGCAACGGCCTGCGTCAGAGAGAACCCAGCGATGCGAGATTACCTCCGGAATAATTTGGGGTGTTGCATGCTTGACGAGGATCAGCTTTGTCATAGGGGGTCTTTACTGAGGTCGTTCAGCGGGCTACAGCCCGACGCCTGCAGCGCCCGGTCAAGTGGTCCAACACGGGTTGGTTGACCGCGCCCGAAAACACCAGCCAGTCGGAGAGACAAAGGCCCCGCGCGGTTCGCGGGACATGCATCAGCGGCGGGGTCGCACGCTCTGCCCTCAGGCCGCTGCGGCGTCCTCCAGCACCATCGCGGCGCATTTTTCGCCGATCATGATCGAGGGCCCGTTGGTGTTGCCGCCGGGAACCTGCGGCATAATCGAAGCGTCGGCGACGCGCAGCCGCTCGACACCGTAGACCCGCAGCCGCGGATCGACGACCGCATTGACCTCACGGCCCATACGGCAGGTGCCGACAGGGTGCAGATTCGAGACGCCGCGCCCGCGGATCTCCTCGATCATCTCGGCGTCGCTCTGCACCGCCGGGCCGGGCAGCACCTCTTCGCCGACGAACGGCTTCAGCGCCGGCTGCTGCGCGATCCTGCGGCTGAGCCTCATGCCGTAGATCAGCGCCTGGAAATCGTAATCGCTGGCCAGAAAATTGAACTGGATCGCCGGCGGGGCGAGCGGATCGGGGCTCTTGATCCGCACCCAACCGCGGCCATCGGGGCGCAGATGCACCGGGCTGAAGGTAAACGCCGAGAACGGGTGCGGCTTGAGGCCGGTGCGCAGCCGCTCCATGGCGCTCCAGCCGGACATGTTGATCTGCAGATCAGGCTGTTCCAGGCGCAGGTCGGTACGGACGAGCGCGCCGGCATAGATCCCGGCATTCGACAGATGGCCGGAGCGGCTGACCGCATATTGAACCGCCGCCTTGAGCTTGAGTGCCGGGCTCATCGCCATGTCGTTGACCGTGACTTTCTGCGGGCAGCGCCATACCAGGTAGGTGTTGAAATGGTCGTGCAGATTCTTGCCCACCCCGGGCATGTCGCGGACCACCGGGATCCTGAACTCGCCCAGGAGCTCGGCCGGGCCGAGCCCGGAAAGCTGCAGCAGTTGCGGCGAGCCGTAGACGCCGCCGGAGACGATGATCTCGCCCCGCACCCGCGCGGTCATATGCCCGGCCGGCGTGTGATATTCGATCCCGACCGCGCGGTCGTTCTCGAACAGGATGCGGGTGGCGTGTGCGTTGGTCGCGATCGTCAGGTTCTGACGGCCGCGTGCAGGCCCGAGATAGGCCCGCGCGGAGCTCCAGCGCCGGCGGTTAGTAGTGGTTGTCTGGTAATAGCCGACACCTTCCTGCCGGGCGCCGTTGAAGTCATCGTTTGCCGGAATTCCCGCCTCGATAGAGGCTGCCACCATCGCGTCGCCGAGTGGAGAACGCACCGGGTTCGATACGTGCAGCGGCCCGCCGACACCGTGAAACTCGTCGGGGCCGCGCTCTTGGTCCTCCGCCTTCTTGAAGAACGGCAATACCGAATCCCAATCCCAGCCGTCGCAGCCGCGCTGACGCCAACCGTCGTAATCCGTCGCGGTGCCGCGCATATAAACCATGCCGTTGATCGAGCTGGTGCCGCCCAAGACCTTGCCGCGCGGCTGGTAGAGGGTGCGGTCGTTGAGCTCCTTCTCTGGCTCGCTCTCGAACATCCAGTTGTAGCGCGGGTTGGCAAAGGTCTTGGTATAGCCGAGCGGGATGTGGATCCACGGGTTGCTGTCGCGTCCGCCCGCTTCGAGCAGCAGCACGCGCCAGCGACCGGATTCGCTGAGCCGCCCGGCCACCGCACAGCCCGCCGATCCCGCGCCGGTCACGATGAAGTCATAAGTGTCGTCGGCCGTCGTCATTATCCTTCCCCTGTGCTGCTGCGGGTGACGATAACGAAACCTGCCGGCAGCGTGAAGGGCGGGCCGGGAGAACACGGCCGTTGGCCGCGGCTGCCGTCGCGGCTTGCGTCGTTTAGATTGGCGGGGGGAGCGGGCGCGGCCGGCGATCTTCGCCGATGGCGACATAGGTGAACACGGCCTGCGTGACCTTACGCACCTCGTCCGAGGGCAGGTGGCGCCGCCAGGCCTCGATGCGGACGGTCATCGAGGTACGCCCCGTCCGGACAAGCTCGCCATAGCAGCTCACCTCGTCCCCGACGAACACTGGCTCGTGGAAGACCATGCCGTCGACCGCCACCGTCGCGCATCGCCCGCGCGCGCGTTGCGTCGCCAGACTGCCGCCGGCCAGATCCATCTGCGAGAGCAGCCATCCGCCGAAGATATCGCCGTTCGGGTTGGCGTCGGCCGGCATCGCGATGACTCGCACGAGCGGCAGCGCTCGCGGGAATTCCACCTCCGATCCCCCCGCAGCTGCGGCTCGCGGTGTGGCAACCTGTGGCATCTGATAGCTTTCGAACGGCGGCAACGACGGGGAGGATGACAATCGGAATGGCATATACATATAGCACGTTGGTTTCCGGGCTTCCCGGGTGGAGAGAATCATGTTCATTTGCGCTAAGCGGAGCTGGTTCCGGCGAGTTGCCGTTGCTGCGACCGCTCTTGCTACGGTCGCCTTTTGCATCGGGCCGCTGGCGCAGTCGGCCACGGCGCAGGGCTATAATCCCGGCTATACCTCGGCGCCGTCGCAGGCCTACCCTGGATATTCTTCTCCGGCGGCCGGAGCCCCGACGCAGACTTATCCCGGCAATGGTTATTCCGGAGCCTACCCCGGCTATGGTTATTCTGGAGCCTATCCCGGCTATGGTTATTCGGGAGCCTACCCCTATTATCCATACCCCTATTCGGGTTGGGCTGGTTGGGGTTATCCGTGGGGTTGGGGCTGGGGTTGGCCCGGGATCACGGTCGGCTGGGGCTGGGGCGGCTGGTGGGGTGGTCGCGGGTGTTGGAACTGCGGGTTCCGCGGCGGCTTCCGCGGCGGGTTTGCTCATGCCGGTTTCCATGGCGGAGGGTTCGGCGGTAGCTTCCACGGCGGTGGCGGTGGCGGCCATCGTTAGCTGACGCGTCGCCCGACGGATGCTCGAGCCGGCGTCGCTCGCGGCGCATCTCGGCAAGGTCTTATCAGACGCGACGATCCCGGAACTGCCGAACCATTACCGCGGCAAGGTTCGGGATAATTACGACCTGCCCGATGGCCGCCGGATCATTATCGCCACCGATCGGCTGAGCGCCTTCGACCGGATTATCGCCGCGATCCCGTTCAAGGGGCAGGTGCTGACCCAGATTGCCCGGTTCTGGTTCGATGCGACGCGCGATCTCTGTCCGAACCACGTCATCGAGTATCCCGACCCCAACGTCCTCGTTTGCCGCCGTCTCGCCATGATGCCGGTCGAGATGGTCGTGCGCGACTACCTGACCGGGGCAACCGCGACGTCGATCTGGCCGATCTACAGGGCAGGGCGTCGGGAAATCTATGGCATCCGCTTTCCCGACGGGTTGCGCGAGAACCAAAAGCTGCCCGCGACGATCATCACCCCGACGACCAAAGCCTTCGATGGCGGGCACGACGAACCGCTGACGCCAACGGAGATCACCGGCCGAGGCCTGCTGACGCATGAGCAATGGCGAACGACCGCGGAGCTGGCGCTCGAGCTGTTCGGACGCGGACGTCAGATCGCCGAGAAGCACGGCCTGATCCTGGTCGACACCAAATACGAGTTCGGCTTCGACGCGGCCGGCCAGATCGTCCTCGCCGACGAGATCCATACCCCGGACAGCAGCCGCTACTGGCTGCGCTCGAGCTACGAAGAGCGCTTCGCCGCCGGTCGACCCCCCGAGAGCCTCGACAAGGACTTCGTGCGGCGCTGGGTAGCAGAGCGGTGCGACCCTTACCGCGATCCGATCCCGGAAGTCCCGCGCGACATCATCATCGAAGCCGCACGACTCTATATCAGTGTGTTCGAGACGATCACCGGGCAGGGCTTTGTCGTGCCTGACCCCGATATTCCGGTTCTCGCCCGCATCCGCGCCAACCTGGCGCGGTATTTTTGAGGCGTTCGGATGCTCGAGACTACCATCGCCGGTTCTCTGCCGAAGCCCGGCTGGCTCGCTCAGCCCGGGATGCTTTGGGCGCCATGGCAACTCGCGGGAGAAGCGCTCGCCGAGGCCAAGCGCGACGCGACGTTGTTGGCGCTGAAACAGCAGGAGGACGCCGGGATCGACATCGTGACGGATGGCGAGCAGTCGCGTCAGCACTTCGTACACGGCTTCCTCGAGGGGATCGATGGCATCGATTTCGCCCGGCGGGTCACGATGGGCATCCGCAACAACCGCTACGACGCCGAAGTGCCGACCGTCACCGGACCACTCCGGCGGAAGGCGAGCGTTCATGCCATAGAGGCCCAGATCGCTCGCGCACATACAAAGCGCCCGCTGAAATTCACCTTGCCCGGGCCAATGACGATCGTCGACACGATCGCCGACGCCCATTACCGCGACAAGGTTGCGCTGGCCATGGCGTTTGCCGGATTGCTCAATGAAGAAGCGCGGGAGCTGGCGGCGATCGGAGTCGATGTCATCCAGTTCGACGAGCCCGCCTTCAACGTCTACGCGGAAGCGGTGACCGAATGGGGAATCGCCGCGTTGCAACACGCCGCCGAGGGGCTCACGTGCAAGACGGCGGTCCACATCTGCTACGGCTACGGCATCAAAGCGAACATCGACTGGAAGGCCAGCCTCGGGACCGAGTGGCGGCAATACGAAGCGATCTTTCCGGCCCTTGC
>DATEQL010000049.1:0-13770 GCA_035272665.1 Allostellaceae bacterium | reverse complement strand
TGCCCGATATGGTTGAAGGTGAAGTTGCTCGCGGTGTTGCGCAAGCCCAGACCGCGGCCGCCGGTGTGGAAGGTCGGTGCCATCTTGAGCTCGCGGCATTTCTGCCAGACCGGATCGTAGTCGTAATCGCTGTCGAGGCCGAGCTGGTCATAATGCGCGGCGAAGCGGGCGACTTCCGGGTCGACACCCTTGGCTCCCGGCAGCGGCCGCCTGATGCCGCTGCCGAACATGCCGACCTTGGAGCCCAGTTGCTTGGTGACGAATTCGAGCTCTTCGATCGCCTCCTCCGGGGTATGCATCGGGATCACCGCCGCCGGGGTCAGGCGGTCGCTGAGATCGCGGAAGTAATCGGCGGTGACGATGTTGAAGCCGCGGACCACGGCGCGCCGGGTCTCGTCATCCTCGATGCGCGCTATGCCGAGCCCCGCCGTCGGGTAGATCACGCCGAAATCGATCCCCAGCTCGTCGAGGCGGTCGTAGAGCATGCGCGGCATCATCGCGGTGGCGCGGTCGCGGGTGTTGGTAGACTGGCGCCCCCAATAACCCTCCATAGCGATGCCCCGGCGCCGCCGCTCGGCGACGGAGAGCGACAGCACGTCGGGGATGCGGCGCATATGTTTGAGCAACCCGTCGGCCGCCTTGTCGCCGGCGGCCTTGCGCACGTGCTCGGCGAATACCGGCCCATATTCGATCCAATGGCCGTCGCCGTCGATAATGGGGTGGTTCAGCCGGGAACGGACTTGCTCAGGGTGGTATTCTTTGTGCGCGCTCATGCTCTCCTCCGAGATGTGACCAGGCATTCTGCGGCCATTCTTAACGGATGGCCATGAAGATTTGACACGGGTGGGCGGCACGCCGGTCAGAGCGGCGAGCCGGGCGGGAAGGCCGGAGGGCGCTTTTCGAGGTGCGAGGCCAGGCCCTCCTTGACCTCGGGGCCGCCGAACCCGAGCATCTCCAGCGCCAGCGAGGTGTCGAAGGTCGGCCCCATCGCCCGCAGCCAGTTGTTGAGCGCGTATTTGGTCCACCGGATGGCACTCTGGGCACCTTCGGCCAAGCGGGAGGCGATCTCGACGGCCTTTGTGTCGAGGTCCGCATCATCGACGGCGAGCGAGACGAGCCCGATGCGCTCGGCCTCTTCGCCCAGCACCTCCTCGCACAGCAGCAGGTAATATTTGGCCTTGGCGAGCCCGCACAGGAGGGGCCAGACGATAGCCGCGTGATCGCCGGCGGCGACACCCAGCCGCGTGTGTCCGTCTATGATGCGGCAGTCCTTGGTCGCGATCGACACATCGGCCAAGAGGCCGCAAACGAGCCCGGCGCCGACCGCGACCCCGCGCATAGCGCTGACCACAGGCTTGCTGCAGTTGATGACATTGTAGACGATGTCGCGCGCCTCCTTCCATTGCCGGGCGCGCGCCTCGAAATCTTCGATATTCTCGCGAATGATCGAAAAATCGCCGCCGGCCGAGAAGATCCGGCCGGCGCCGGTAATGATCGCGGCATTGACGCTGGGATCCCGGTCGACGTCATGCCAGATCTCGGCGAGCTCGCGATGCAGCGCCGCATCGGCCGTGTTCATCCGCCCGTTCTCCAGCGTGATGCGGAGAACCCTTTCGTGCGGGCGATCGAATTTGAGCCGCGTGTAGGGCGCGTAAGGATCGGTCATGGGGACCTCTCGTTAGAGATGCCCCTCACCTTAACCCTCTCTCCGCGAGCGGGGAGAGGGAGGGACCCGCGTAGCGGGAGGGTGAGGGGCGCACGGACAACGGCTGAAACGCTGCTCTAGGCCGGTCGCACAGTCACCGGCAGGCTGGCCAATGCGCGCAGCGTGTTATTGAAGCGCCGGCGGATCGGCCCGGTAATCGCAATCGAACCGGCCTTGCGGGCGAGTGCGGTGAGCACGCACTCGCCTTCGAGCCGCGCCAATAGCTGGCCGACGCATTGATGGATGCCGCTGCCAAAACCGACATGACCGACGGTGCGGCGGGTGATGTCGTAATCGCCCGGCCGCTCCCAGTGCCGCGGATCGCGATTGGCGGCGCCGAGGAACATCAGCACCTTCTCGCCCTCGCCGACCGCAATGCCGCCGAGCTCGACCGGGCGCGTGGTGGTGCGGAAGAACGTCTGCACCGGGGTCTCGTAGCGTACCGCCTCCTCGAAGGCGGCCCGCGCCAATGAGGGATCGGTGCGCAGCCGGGTGAACTGCTCGGGGAAACGCGCGAGACAATAGACCGCGGCGCCAATACCGCTGACCGTGGTATCGACACCGGCGGTCAATAACGATCGTGCGACGATCGGCGCTTCATCCAGAGTCAGCTCGCCGCTGTCGCTCGCCAAATGGATCGCCGCGCCAAAGCCTCCCGGAGCGAAGGCGTCGCGCTGCATCTGCCGCTGCAGCCACGCCAATACCGGTTCGGCGTCGGCGACCGCCGCCTCGAAGAACTCGTTGCGCGGGCCAAAGGAGTTGAAAACCATGTTGCCATAGGGCAGCAGGAAGTGGCGGTTCTCGCGCGGCATGCCCATGGCGTCGGGAAACACCGTCAGCGGATAGGCTTCGGCGAGATCGGCGATCGCGTCGAAGCTGCCGCGTTCCACGAGTTCGTCGACCAGCGCGTCCGCCTCCTGCGCGAAACGCTCGCGCAGCCGCGTGATGACCGACGCCGAGAGCACGCGGTTGAGCACGCGGCGCGTCCGGTCGTGCAATGGCGGGTCGGTCTCCAGCACCAGGCTCTTCGGTCGCCACGGTTTCTCTTTGGCGAAGTCGGTCAGGCCGGCGCCGCGGCTCGAACAGAAAGTCTGCCAATCGTTGAGGATGGCATGGACTTCGTCGTACCGCGCGACGGCCCAGACATCGTAGCGCGACAGGCGTACGGCGGGACCCGCCTCGCGCAGCTCCTGGTGGGCGGGAAACGGGTTCTCGAAGAACTCCCGGCAGAACGGATCGACCTCCGACACCGGTGCCTTTTGTGCCTCCAGGACCACAATCGCCTCCTTGCCGAGCTGCGATCGATCTTAGAATATTATGGGCTAATGGCCGACCGTTCTCTGCAAATCCGTCCGATTGCCGGCGCGCTCGGGGCCGAGATCGCCGGGGTCGATCTTTCCGAGGATCTCGACGACGGCACGATCGCTGCGATCCGGCATGCCTGGCTCGACCATCTGGTGATTTTCTTCCGCGACCGGGAACTGCCGCCCGAGCGCCTTCTCGCCTTCGCCCGACATTTCGGCGAGGTCATCGAATACCCGTTCATCACGGGGATCGAGGGCTTTCCGGTAATCACCCCGGTGGTCAAGCTCGAGCACGAGCGGGTCAATTTCGGCGGCCTCTGGCACAGCGACACCGCCTATCTCGAACGCCCGCCGGTGGGCGCGATGCTGATCGCCCGCGAGGTGCCGCCTTTTGGCGGCGACACCCTCTTCGCCAACATGTATCTCGCCTACGAGACATTGTCGCCGGGCATGCAGCGGCTGCTCCACGGGCTCGTCGCGGTCAACTCCTCGGCCAAGGCCGACGTCACCAAGACGCGCGAGGACCGGCTGCGCGACGGCGCCAGGCACGACGCCAAAAGGGAGTACGTCGCGCCGTGCATCCGATCGTGCGCACCCACCCGGAGACCGGCCGAAAGGCGCTCTACGTCAATCCCGGCCACACCGTGCGCTTCAAGGACATGAGCGAGGCGGAGAGCGCGCCCCTATTACAGTATTTGTTCACCCATCAGCAGCGCCCGGAATTTACCTGCCGCTTTCGCTGGGAGACGGGCTCGCTCGCCTTCTGGGACAATCGCTGCGCCCAGCACAACCCGATCAACGATTACCACGGCTTCCGCCGCGTCATGCACCGCGTCACCCTGGCCGGCGATCAGCCGCGCTGATTCCTCGCGCGCGGGCCGCAATCTCCGGTAAGGTAAACCTGCGCGGGCGGTGACCGCGTCGGGGGAGGCGAGCGTGGACATCGCAGCCTGGCTCCACAGCCTCGGCATGCAGCAATACGAAGAGGCTTTTCGCGGCAACGCGATCGACGCCGCGGTATTGCCGGAGCTGACTGCCGACGACCTCAAGGACCTCGGCGTCAGCCTCGTCGGCCATCGCCGAAAGCTGCTCGCTGCGATCGCCGCATTGCGCAGCGACGTAGATGCCGCGCCGGTGCCAGCAGCGGTCGCCCAGACAGCCGAACGCCGGCAGCTGACGGTGATGTTCTGCGACCTGGTCGGCTCGACCGCACTCTCGACGCGGTTTGACCCGGAGGATCTGCGCGAGATCATCGCCGCCTATCACCGCGCCGTCGCCCAGATCGTCGCCGGGTTCGACGGCTTTGTCGCCAAGTATATGGGCGACGGCATCTTGGTTTATTTCGGCTACCCAAGTGCGCACGAGGACGACGCCGAGCGGGCGGTCCGGGCGGGGCTTGGCATAATCGACGTTGTCGGTCGCCTCGAGGTCAAATCCGTCAAACTGCAAGCCCGCATCGGGATCGCCACCGGGCTGGTGGTCGTCGGCGATCTGATCGGCGAGGGATCGGCGCAGGAGCAATCGGTTGTCGGCGAAACGCCGAACCTCGCCGCCCGGCTGCAAGCCCTGGCCGAGCCGGACGCGGTCGTCATCGCCGCGGGCACGCGCCGGCTGGTCGGCGATCTCTTCGAGTACCGCGATCTCGGCTCCGTCGAGCTAAAAGGCATCGCCGCGCCGGTGCCGGCCTGGCAGGTGCTGCGTCCGAGCGGCGTCGCGAGCCGGTTCGAGGCGTTGCGTGGAGCGGCGTTGAGCCGGCTGGTCGGCCGCGACGAGGAGATCGACCTGCTCCTACGGCGCTGGGCGCGCGCCAAGGCGGGAGACGGCCAGGTCGTGCTGATCTCGGGCGAAGCGGGAATCGGGAAGTCGCGCATTACCGCGGCATTGGCGGAGCGCCTCCATGCCGAGCCATATCTCCGCCTGCGCTATTTCTGCTCGCCCTATCACCAGGACAGCGCGCTCTATCCGTTCATCGACCAGCTCGGCCGGGCATCGGGGTTCGGGCGCGACGACCCGCCCGCTTCTAGGCTGGAGAAGCTCGAGGCCTTGCTCGCCCGCGCAGCACCACCCGACGAGGATGTGGCATTGCTGGCTGATCTGATGTCGTTGCCGGCTTCGGAGCGCCACCCGCTGCCGAACCTCAGTCCGCAGCGCAAGAAGGAAAGAACACTGGAGGCGCTGATCCACCAGCTCGACGGTCTGGCGCGCCATCAGCCAGCGGTCATGGTTTTCGAGGACGTGCATTGGATCGACCCGACCTCGCGTGAGCTGCTCGACCTCACCATCGAGCGGGTGCGCAGCCTCCCGGTGCTCTTGATCGTGACCTTCCGTCCCGAGTTTCAGATGCCTTGGACCGGCCAGCCGCAGGTGACGATATTGGCGCTCAATCGGCTGGACCGGCGCGACCGGACGTCCTTGGTGGAGCAGATCACCGGCGGCAAGGCGCTGCCCGACGAGGTCGTCGCCCAGATTATCGATCGCGCCGATGGCGTGCCGCTGTTTGTCGAGGAATTGACCAAGAGCGTCTTGGAGAGCGGCTTGCTGCGCGAGGAGGTGGATCGCTACGTGCTCGATGGGGCATTGCCGCCATTCGCGATCCCGACGAGTTTGCACGATTCGCTGCTGGCGCGGCTAGACCGCCTGGCTTCGGTGCGGATGGTGGCGCAGATCGGCGCCGCGATCGGACGCGAGTTTCCTTATGCGCTGCTGCGCGCCGTCTCTCGCCTTCCCGCGGACGAGCTGCAAACGGCTCTCACACGCCTCGTCGCCTCCGAACTGGTCTTCCAGCGCGGCACGCCGCCCGACGCGGTCTATAGCTTCAAGCACGCGCTGGTGCAGGACGCGGCTCACGGCAGCCTGCTGCGCGGCTCTCGCCAACAATTGCACGCGCAGATCGCCGAAGCGCTCGAAACCCATTCCCCTGAGGTGATGGAGGACCAGCCCGAGCTCTTCGCCCGGCATTACGCTGAGGCCGGGCTCGTCGAAAAATCTGTCGCCTGCTGGGGCAGGGCCGGGCGGAGGTCCACCGCCCGCTTGGCAATGGCGGAAGCGGCCGCGCAATTTCAAAAGGGACTGGACCAGCTGGCGCTGCTGCCGGAGGACCGAGAGCGCCAGCGGCAGGAGCTCGAACTTCGCAGCAGGTTGGGTGCGGCCTTGCTGGCCGTCAAAGGCTTCGCCGCGCTGGAAACGGGCCACGCGCATGCTCGCGCACGAGTGCTGTGGGAGCAGCTCGGTTCCCCCGCTGAGTTCCTTCAGGTTCCCTATGGGCAGTCTTTACATCACGCGCACCGCGGCGAACTCGATGTGGCGCTGTGCTTGGACGAGGATTTGCTGCGTCTGAGCCGTCAGCGCAACGACGCTTTCGGCCTCGTTCTGGGTCACAACTCCTTCGGTCGAGACTTGATGTTTGCCGGCAGGTTTGCTTCATCCCGATCACATCTGGAAGAGGTGCTTGCGTTTTATGATCCAATCTCCCACCGCTCGCTTGTCCATCAGATCGGAATGAATCCCCACCTAAACTCACAAGCGCTTCTGGGGATCGTCCTTTTCTGTCTCGGCTTTCCGGAGCAGGCATTGGCACGGAGCAACGCAGCCATCGCTGAGGCTCGAAGGCTGGCTCATCCGCCGTCTCTGGCTCAGAGCTTGGCATTCCGCACAAGGCTGCTTTCACTCGTCGGAGACGACGCAGCCCTGGCTGAGCGGGCGGACGAGCTGGTTGCGGTGGCGACCGAGCAGGGTTTCCATCCCTGGCGTGCGCACGGAACCATCTATCGCGGCTGGGTCACGGTCAAAAATGGCGATGTGGCAGAGGGAATATCGCTTCTGCGCAGCGGTTCGACCGCACTCCACGCCACCGGGACGGAGGCGTGGATGCCCTACTTTATCGCCCTCCTGGCCAGCGCCCGTGAAATCGCGGGGCAAGTTGAAGAAGCTTCTTCCCTGTTGGACGATGCTTTGCAGATCGTCGAAAGGACAGGCGAGCGCTGGTTCGCAGCGGAGCTAAATAGGCACAAAGGCCGGTTGCTGCTGCGACAGGGGCACACCGCCGCCGCCGAGGAACTATATCGCAAAGCCCTGGGCATCGCCGTGGCGCAGGAAGCCAAGCTCTGGGAATTGCGCGCTGCCATGAGCCTCTCCCGACTCCGCCGCGACCAGGGTCGCGGCGGGAAGCGCGCGATCTCCTCGCCCCGATCTACGGCTGGTTCACCGAAGGCTTCGACACGCCCGACCTCAGAGACGCAAAAGCGCTGCTCGACGAGCTCAGCTGATCGTGGGCCGGGAGCAGACTATGGGCTTGGTCCGCTCCGGAGCAAATCCGCGACGGCGTCCCGCAGTCCCGGCAGATCGTCCTGGATAGTGCCCCAGACCTCCTTGGAGTCGACGTCTCCGTAGGCATGTATCAGGACGTTGCGAAAGGCGACTATCTGGGGCAAATCGGGCACCATCGCGGCTGCCTCGGGAGCAATGCGCCGCAGGCCGACCAGCGCCTCGCCAATGATTTCAAACTGGCGTTCGACAGCGGCACTGAGCATCTCGTCAGCGAGGTAATCGTCGAGGGTCCGGCCTGCGGTGAACCGCGCGATTCTTTCCGCGGCCCGCTGCACGTCCCAGAGATATTTTGCCGCTGCGTTGGTTATCATGACGATGGATAGAGGGTGCGCTTTTCGGACTCGATCTGCCGGCGAAGATAGGGATTGGCTAGCGCCGGTTCGGTCAGCAAGTCGATGGGTCGTCCAAAGAGCCGTTCCAGGCTCTGGCGCAGCCCGAAGCAAGCCTTGGCATAGCTGCCTGGCGGCATCTCTTCGAACTCGACCAGAAAATCGAGATCGCTGCGCCGGAGATCGAAGCGGCCGGTCGCGGCCGAGCCGAACAGGTCGAGGCGGCGTACGCCGAACCGGCGGCATAGCTCGGTGATCGCCGGCAGGTTCCGTTCGAAGATTTCGGCGCAGCCGGTTTCGGTTGTGCGACCTTCGCTCATCTCGATGATTCCGACACCCGGTCCAAGCAACGTCCTCTGTCGGCATGTCGAGGAAGCTCACGTCGCGCCGTTCCCAACATCGCCATATTGATCTGGTCCCGGTCGGCGTCAAAAGAATACACGGTCGGATGCGGGAACGGGGTAAGCTCCGCATGCCAGGAATGCAAGCCCCGGAGGCATGCCGTGGACATCGCCGACTGGTTGCACGGTCTCGGGCTCGCGCGGTACGAGGGGATTTTTCGCGACAATGCGATCGACCTCGAAATCCTGCCTGAACTGACCGACGCCGATCTCGAAAAGCTCGGCGTGCTGCTCGGACATCGCAAGAGGATGCTCAGAGCGGTCGTCGCACTTGTCGCCGAGGCACCGGTCGAGGCGGCGGCACACGCCGATGCACCGGCACAAGCCGATGCGGAACGCCGGCAGCTGACGGTAATGTTCTGCGATCTGGTCGGCTCGACGGCGCTCGCCGCGCGTCTCGATCCCGAGGATCTGCGCGAGGTCATCGGCACCTATCACCGCGCCGTCGCCGAGATCGTGGCCGGCTTCGACGGCTTTGTCGCGAAGTACATGGGCGACGGCGTCTTGGTCTATTTCGGTTACCCGCGAGCGCATGAGGACGATGCCGAGCGGGCGATCCGGGCGGGGCTTGGCCTGATCGACGCGGTCGGCCGCCTCGATGTCAAATCCGTCGAGCTGCAAGCGCGGGTCGGGATCGCCACCGGGCTGGTGGTCGTCGGCGATCTGATCGGCGAAGGCTCGGCGCAGGAGCAATCGGTCGTCGGCGAAACGCCGAACCTCGCCGCCCGGCTGCAAGCCTTGGCCAAGCCTGACGCGGTCGTCATCGCCGCGGGCACGCGCCGGCTGGTCGGCGATCTCTTCGAGTACCGCGATCTCGGCGCCGTCGAGGTCAAGGGCATCGCCGAGCCGGTGCCGGCCTGGCGGGTGCTGCGTCCGAGCGTCGTCGCGAGCCGGTTTGAGGCATTGCGCGGATCGGCGCTGAGCCCACTGGTCGGCCGCGACGAGGAAATCAATTTGCTATTGCGCCGCTGGGCGCGTGCCAAGGCGGGAGACGGCCAAATCGTGCTGGTCTCCGGTGAACCCGGCCTCGGCAAGTCGCGCATCACCGCAGCATTGGAGGAGCGTCTCCACGCCGAGCCGCATCTCCGCCTGCGCTATTTCTGCTTGCCCTATCATCAAGATAGCGCGCTGTTTCCCTTTATCGAGCAGCTCGGTCGGGCGGCAGGGTTCGCACGCGACGACCCGCCTGCTTCCCGGCTGGAGAAGCTCGAGGCAGTGCTCGCCCGCGCCGCGCCGCCGGAGGATGTGGCATTCCTCGCCGATCTGATGTCTTTGCCGGCTTCGGAGCGCCACAAGCCGCCGACCCTCAGTCCGCAGCGCAAGAAGGAGAGGACGCTGGAGGCGCTGATCCGCCAGCTCGAAGGTCTGGCGCGCCGGCAGCCCGTGGTGATGGTCTTCGAGGACGCGCATTGGATCGACCCGACCTCGCGCGAGCTGCTCGACCTCACCGTCGAGCGCGTGCGCAGCCTGCCGGTGCTGATGATCGTGACCTTCCGCCCCGAGTTCCAGCCGCCCTGGACCGGCCAGCCGCAGGTCAGCATGCTGACGCTCAACCGCCTGGACCGGCGCGACCGGACTGCCCTGGTCGAGCAGGTCGCCGGCGACAAGGCATTGCCCGACGAAGTCGTCGCCCAGATCGTCGAGCGCGCCGACGGCGTGCCGCTGTTTGTCGAGGAATTGACCAAGAGCGTGCTGGAGAGCGGTCTGCTGCGTGAGGAGGGGGAGCGCTACGTGCTCGACGGCGCGCTGCCGCCGTTCGCGATCCCGACGAGCTTGCACGACTCGCTGATGGCGCGGCTCGACCGCCTGGCGTCGGTGCGGCAGGTGGCACAGATGGGTGCCGCGATCGGACGCGAGTTTCCGTACGAGCTGCTGCATGCCGTCTCCCGCCTTCCGGAGGACGAGCTGCAAGCCGCTCTCGCCCGTCTGGTTGCCTCCGAGCTGGTATTCCAGCGCGGCACGCCGCCCGACGCGGTCTATGCCTTCAAGCACGCGTTGGTGCAGGACGCGGCTCACGGCAGCCTGCTGCGCAGCTCTCGCCAACAATTGCACGGGCAGATCGCCGAGGCGCTCGAAACCCATTCCCCCGAGCTGATGGACAGCCAGCCCGAGCTCTTCGCGCAGCATTATGCCGAAGCCGGGCTCGTCGAAAAATCCGTCGCCTGCTGGGGCAAGGCAGGTCATAGGTCTGTCGCCCGCTCGGCGATGGCAGAAGCGGCTGCGCAATTCCAAAAGGCGCTGGACCAGCTGACGCGGTTGCCGGACACCACTGAACGTCAGCGCCAGGAGCTCGAATTTTACAGCGCCTTGGGCGCGGTATTGAACGCCGTCAAAGGCTTCGCGGCGCCGGAAACGGGCTATGCCTACGCCCGCGCAGGAGTGCTGTGGGGGCGGCTGGGTTCTCCCTCTGAGTTCCTTCAGGTTTCCTATGGGCACTCAATCTATTACCTGAACCGCGGGGAACTCGATCTGGCGCAGCGCTCGGCGGAGGACTTGCTGCGTCTGAGCGGTGAGCGCAATGATTCCGGCGGTCTCGTTCTGGGCCATATGTCCTCCGGTATAAACCTGACGCTTCGCGGCAGGTTTGCGTCATCCCGATCGCATCTCGAAGAGGCGCTTGCGCTTTATGATCCGATCTCCCACAGCTCACTTGTCCATCAGGCCGGAATCCACCCCCGAGTGTTGTCGCAGGGGTTTTTGGGAATTGTCCTGCTCTGCGTCGGCTTCCCGATCAGGCACTGGCACGGAGCAGCGCGGCAATCGCTGAGGCTCGCAGGCTGACTCATCCGCCGTCTTTGGCTGGTCTCTTGTCATTAGGCAGCAGGCTGCTTTCGCTCGTCGGAGACAAAGCAGCTCTGGATGAGCGAGCGGACCAGCTGGTTTCGGTGGCAACCGAGCAGGGTTTCCCCCGCTTTGGTGCGGAGGGAACGATCCATCGCGGACGGATCAAGGCCGAAAATGGTGATGTGGCCGAAGGGATATCTCTCTTGCGCAGCGGTTCGAGCGCTTACCGCTCTACCGGTGCGGAAGCATGGATGCCCCATCACATCGCCCTCCTCGCCGGAGCATACGAGATCGCAGGGCAAATTGAAGAGGCCGCGACCCTGTTGGACGATGCTCTGCAGATCGTCGAAAGGACAGGGGAGCGCTGGCTGGAGGCGGAGCTGAACAGGCACAAAGGCCAGCTGCTGCTGCGGCAGGGGCATACCGAGGCCGCCGAGGAATTGTATCGCAGAGCCCTCAGCATCGCCGCGGAGCAGGAGGTCAAGCTATGGGAATTGCGCGCCGCCGCGAGCCTCGCCCGGCTTCGCCGCGACCAGGGCCGCAGCGCCGAAGCCCGCAACCTTCTCGCCCCGGTCTACAACTGGTTCACCGAAGGCTTCGACACCCCCGACCTCAAAGACGTAAAGGCGCTCCTCGACGAGCTTACTACTCCGTGAGCTGGCTCGGATCCTTGAGTACTATCTCGGGTTGTTCGCGAAAGACACGGATGACCCCGGTCACGCAGATACGCTGTCCGCGCAACGAGGTTTCCGGGGTCCCGAATTTCGTGCGGTCCTCGCCAAAGATCACGACGGTGAACAGCTGGTCCGGATAGGGCTTGTCGAGGTTGAGGAATGTCGGCTGCAAGCGCAAATCGGCGGCATATTTGGCGGATGCCACGACGCCGCAGACCGTAGCGGTTTCGCCGACGAGACCAGCTGCTTCCTTTGGGCTCACAGAGGCGGCGTCGGCCGAGGCCGGCCACACCAGCAGTACCGCCGCGATTGCCACGGCCGCACGGGTCATCGGCTGCTGCTGCTCCATTTCTATCGTTCACGACCAACCGAGCTTAGTCGACTGAGAATAACGTTGCCACCACCGGGGCCAGGCTAGGCCAAGGACACAGGAGCGCTGGCCTTTCGCCGGCCCTTGTCGTACTTTTCCCGCGGTGATCCTCGGGTATGGGAGGCGTCATGCCAGCGCGGACGGGACGGCAATACCTCAACGGGTTGCGCGAGCAGGACCGGGAGGTCTGGCTCGCCGGCGAGCGGGTCAAGGACGTCACGACCCATCCCGGGCTCAAGAACGGCGCGCGTGCGATCGCCTCGCTCTACGACATGCAGACCGACCCCAAACTGCGCGACGAGATGACCTATGTCTCGCCGAGCTCGGGCGACCGTGTTGGGCTCTCCTTTATCATTCCGCGCACCCGCGAAGACCTCGAAAAGCGCCGCGTCATGATGCTCAATTGGGCTCGCACGACCTGCGGCATGATGGGCCGATCGCCCGACTTCATGAACGTCACCTACGCCGCCTGGGCCGGTGCCGCCGATTATTTCGCAGGAGGGGAGCATGGGCGCCCCGAATTCGCCGAGAACATGCGGCGCTATCACGAATACATCCGGGAAAATGACCTTACCCTGACCCACTCGCTGATCAATCTGCAGCGCAGCCGCACCGTCTCCGGCGTCTTCAACCTCGAAGAGGGCACGGCACTGCAAGTGGTGCGCGAGACCGATGCGGGCATCGTCGTGCGCGGCGCGCGCATATTGGCGACGTTGGGACCGCTCGCCGACGAGATCGGCGTCTACTCGCCGCGTATGGCGCGGCACGCCGAGACGCACAGCCCGTTCGCGGTCAGCTTTGCGATTCCGTGCGGCACGCCGGGGCTCAGGTTTCTGTGCCGCGAGAGCTTCGATCTCGGCCGCTCGCATTTCGACCACCCGCTCGGCTCGCGCTTCGAGGAGATGGATTGCATCGTCTTCTTTGACGACGTGCTGGTGCCGTGGGAGCGGGTGTTCCTGCTGGGCGATGTCGATCTGCTCAATCGGACCGCTGTCGCGACCCACTCGACCGCGCATTCGGCGCATCAGGGTGCGGTCAAAAACCTCGCCAAAGCTGAGTTCGTGCTGGGCGTGGCTTTGCTGATGACGCAGGCGCTCGGCAATGCGCATTTGCCGAATGTCGAGGAGCGCGTCGGCGAATTGATGCTGATCACCCAGCTGACGCGCGCCTGCATGCGCGCGGCCGAGGCCGACGCCCAGCTCGACGAGTGGGGTGTCATGTGTCCCGAGCCGCTGATGGTCGAGAGCCCGCGCAACTTGTTCATGACCGCCTATCCGCGGATGGTCGAGATCATCCAGCTATTGGGTTCGAGCAGCTTTATGCTGACCCCCACGGAAGCGGATTTCCACGGGCCCCTTGCCGACCACATCGAGCAGTATCTGGCGACCGACAACACGGAGGCGAAGGACCGCGTCAAGCTCTTCCGCCTGGCCTGGGACATCGCCGGCACCTCCTTCGGCAGCCGCCAGGTGCTCTACGAGCGGTTCTTCGCCAGCGACCCGCTGACGCGGGCGCGCGCGATCGCGTCGATCTACCCGAAAAAAGAGGTGATGGACCGCGTCCTCGACTTCCTCGGGCGCGACGACGATACGCCATGACCGACGATCGCCTTACCCGCGCGCTGTTGAAGCAGGAGATCGAGGATTTTCTCTATCACGAAGCCGATCTATTGGACGAGCGGCGCTATGACGAATGGCTGGCCCTGCTCGCCGAGGATGTGCGCTATTGGATGCCGATGCGGCGCAACGTCAAGGTCGACGACCGCGAGCGCGAATTCACCCGCGAAGGCCGCGACATCAGCTGGTTCGACGAGGGCAAGGAGACCCTGACCCGCCGCGTGCGGCAGATCCAGACCGGCATCCATTGGGCCGAGGAGC
>DATEQL010000048.1:0-6056 GCA_035272665.1 Allostellaceae bacterium | reverse complement strand
GCCCTGCACCTCCATTCCGGCGATCGCATCGGTGTTACCCTTGTCCTCTGGATTATCCGTCAGCTTTTGTTGCTGTCCGCCAAAGAACCGGGGTGGGTTCGTCGTTCGATAGGGTTCGTCGAGGTACCGGGCCCAGAGATCATCCGGCTCCATCATGTGGAGGTCGCTATCCATGATCAGGTAGCCATTGCGTGCCATTCTCACCTCCTCAACGATCAACCTGCCGAAATCTCCATTCCGGCACTGACTTGGTCACGCTAGAGGTGGCGGCGCGTCATCACAACGCCAAAATCGAGTGATCCCAAAGAGCGCTGGTACCAGTCGCTCGTGATGATGCGCCGGCAATCGCGCGCGAGCTTGTCGGCGAGATCCTGCGCGTAGCTGACGCACAGGATCTGGGCGCTCGGCTCACGCCCGAGACACCAAGCGGGAAAGGAGACCGACGCCAGGTGCGACTTGAGGTGGCGCGGCGGCACGTTGGCGATCAGCCGGCCGATCCTGCCGTCGCGCAACGCGGCGAGCTTCGCCGCATTCGCCTCGAAATGCCAGTTCGTCGCGAACTCGGCCCGCGGGTTGAGCTCGCAGGAACATCGCGCTGCAAAGCTCGCTGAGTCACCCGGGATGCCGATTTTAGCAAGGCCGAGGGGCCGGACCGAGTTCCGCTGCCGATCCGCTGCCGACGCCGTTCTGGCACCCCAAGGCGCGCCCGATTTCCGCTGTCGGCCGGCTCCGCCAAATCGGGTTCAACGGATTGATTTCAAATCGATTCTTGACCCTGAGGTGGCAATCTTTGGGGGCAAAAACGCATTTTTCCGCTGTCGGCAGGGGAATTGCGCCGGGTTCGTCATCGTCGCGGCCAAGCGGATGAAGCGAGCGGCTCCGCGCTGCCCGAAATCAACTCTCGCCCGGCCGCGAGCCTTGCCCATCGGGTGTCAGGATCAGCGCGGCGACGCCGGCGCCGCGCGGGCGCACCAGCAACGGGTTGATCTCGATGCTGGCGAACCGGCCACGCCACGCCGCCGCGGCCTGCGACAGGCGCGCCAGCGCCGCGGCCCAAGGCCTCGACATCGGCGGGGGGGTCTGCCGCGGGCGCCTTCGAGCACGGCCGAACCCTTGATCTCGCCGATCATATGGCGCCCCGCCTCTGCCCCGAAGGGGGCGATGCGGAAGGTCACGTCGCACAGCACCTCGACGAAGATGCCGCCGATCCCGAACATCACGACCGGGCCAAAGACCGGATCCCTCTGCACGCCGATGATCGTCTTGACCCCGTCGCGCAGCATCGGCGAGAGCGGTCCGCCCTCGATCCGCACTCGCGGCATCCGCGCGCCGACATCGGCGACCAGCCGATCATAAGCCGCCGCCGCCTCGCCGGCCGGCACGTCGAGGAGCACACCGCCCGCCTCGGTCTTGTGGGTGGGGCAAACCTTCGAGCGGCAGCGGATCGCGCGTTTCGGCTTCGTGACCGCGATTTTCGTTGTATTGATGCACGCGAGCCCGTCGCGAATCGTGAGGAGGGCCGACGGGATCGGTTATTTGACCTCGACCAATTCCAGCGTTTCGCGGCTCGGGCCTTCGATCATTAGGGCGCGCGTGTCGCCCAGCGGATAGGGCTCTTCGAGGAATTTGACACCCTCGCCCCGCAGCTTCTCGACCCAGTCGTCGAGGTCGCTAACACTCAGCGCAATGTGATCCTGGAACTGCCCGCGCGAGCCGGCCAGCGGCCCGTCGCCTTGGTTGGCGTACCACATCATCGACACGTCACCGAATTCGACGCCGGCCCGCGGCGAGCGGAACATCCCTTCTCGGTTGAGTGCCGGCCAGGTGCGATCCGGTCCACGCGGGACCTTCTCGCCGGCCTCGCCACCCGGTGTGGGCGCATAACCCTGCCGCACCGGGGCGTTGAGGTGCTTTTGATACCAACGGAGCGCGCCGATCGGGTCTTCCTGGTAGAGGTGCACGTGGTTGAAGCGCTCGGCCGGGTGGTTCCCCGCATATTCGACGAGGGCGTTGTCGGGACCTTTCATGTAGGCGAACCCGCCCCCGCCGGGCGGCCGTACACCTTTGGCCTTGGCCTCGGCGATCTGCGCTCGGGTCAGACCGAGCACGTTCCCGATGCTGGGCCATGTGTCGCTGCTGATCAGGACCGAGCCGCCTTCGTCCGTCGTGTACAGCGGCAGAAGTGCCACCTCGGGCCGGGACTTGTAGGTTTCGAGGTTGTGCCGCGCGTCGGTAACGTGCCAGCCGAAATGCCAGATAGCGCTCTGCGGCTCGGTGGGCGGCGCGGTATCGACCTTGGTGAATAGCACGAGAACGTTGTTGGGCGATTTGAGCGCTGCAAACCCACCCCAACTCCCCTTCGCCGTGCTCTGGAACTGCCGGGTGTAGAAGTCGATCGCGCTGTCGGGATCGACCGAGTTCAAATGCAGATGATGGAAGCCGGGCGTCGGTAGCATGTCGATCGATCCTCCAACCGCTATTTTGCTTCCACTATGCGCTGATGACCTCGGAAATCAACGCTCGAACGCCGGCGACGCAGCAGGTGGCATCTGTCGTTGTGGATGGTTCGGGGGACAGCTTCACTATCTTGGGGGTAAGCCTGTGGACAACGATTTCGCCGCTTGCACCGCGAAGTCGGCACGATAGGCTGCGGGTCGTGTGGTGCACACGGTCGAGCTGCGGCCGTGGCCGGTTGGTCGGCGGGCCGCACAGGGGTGGAACACGAGCCCTCGCACCGCACCAGGGGCGATCCAGTCGGATCGCCCCTTCTCGTCACGCGCGGCGCGCGGCGTCGATCTCTTCCGGCGTGTAGCGGAAGGCACGGAAGACCCAGTTGTTGAGCCCGGCGCGCCCAGGCTCCTGGAAGAAGTGCGGGCTGACATACTCCCAGACGACCGCGCCGCCGCGCGTGACCTCGAAGATGCGCCCGTGGCAGCCCTCGCAGATCAGCGTGTTGCCGTTGGCGAGCCGTTGCGCGCCAGAGATGTACGGGCTGAAAAACTCGAACAGCGATTGGTCGGCATACTCCCAGACGATCGCGTTCGTGCGCGGATCGACCTCGATCACGCGTGAAAAGGTTGCCGGGTGGTCGGCGCGGTGGGTGCCGTTGTCGAAGATCAAGATATTTCCGTTAGGCAGCGGGCGCGGGTCGTGCTGCTGCGCCAGCGGCGGGTGGCCGAGTCGCCAGATGATCTTACCGGTCTCCCGCTCGATCATCACGACGGTCGAAATGTTGCGAAAGCTGACGACGATATGACCCTCCGCGGTCTCGCCCACGGTGTTGCCGTGCGTCCACTCGGCGCGGTGATCCTGCGGTGTGATGGGAAAAGTCTCGGGATCGACGTGCTCCCAGCTCCGCCACTCCCACACCGTCTCGCCACGCGTCGTCATCTCGATCAGGTAATCGGCGTAGATCGTGCCGCCGGCTTCGCTGCCGGGCAGTCCGCCCCGGACGCGGCCGGCGATCTCGGCGGGCAGCGGCCGCAAGCACAACAGCAAGACGTTCCCGTTCTTCAGCAGACGGGCATCGTGGTGGTGATCGCCGTGCCGCACTTCCCATAGGATCCGCCCGCGCCAGTCGGCCTCGAGCACGGCACCGCCCTTGAAGCGCGGCCACGCCTCGAACCGCTCGAGGTCCTCCATGATCTTGCCGCCGTAGAAGAGATGGCCGTTGTCGAGGAGGTGACCGTAAAGCCCGGGCCGGTGCGGCATGTGCCAGGTATGCGCCACATTCCCGTCCATGCCCACGAGGTAGACGGTGCCGTCGCCGTACATCGGCGTGAAGAGCGTATAACCCGGCTGCGCCAGCGCAGGATCGTGCGCGATCAGTCCCGTCCGAGCCCGCCTTGTCTTCTGCTGGTCCACCGTAGTCACGCACGGATCTCCTGGCGCTGGAAGGCCACGTAGGCGACCGCGAAGATCAGGATCATCGCGGCGACGAGCCCGGTCAGCTGCGGCCAGACCAGGATGAAGCTCTGCGACGCCGGCAACGGCGCGCCGAGCAGCGCCCCCTGGATCTGGCTGTAAAACACCGGACCCAGCGCCCGGGTCGACGGCTGCAGCAGGGCCAGAGCGATCTCGGCGTAAAGCGTGTTTGGTGATATCCGATCGAGCGTCTGCGCGGTCTGCAGGTAGGCGAGGTTTGGGCCGAAGATGCCCTCCGGCGGACCGGCGATCAAGGTTGCGAACAACGGTGTCACGACCGACCAGAACAGGGCGAACAGCAGCCACACGCCGAGTGCCGCGAGCGCTGCGGTGGCCGGCGCGCGAAAGATGACCGAAAACAGCAAGGCGACGGCGAGCCACACGCCGCCATAGGCGATGGTTGCAACAAGGAACCCGAGCATCCGTACCATCTCCTCGCCGCTCGGCGGCAGACCGAGGAGCAGGAGGCCGAGGCCGATCACCAAAAGCCAGAGCGAGGCGAGACCGATGGTAAGCGCCAACAAACCGGCGAGAAATTTTCCCAGGAGCAGCGCGTCGCGGTAGATCGGCTGCGCCAACACCCGGCTCAGCGTACGACGGCTGAACTCGCCGTTGATCGCGTCGAAGCCGATCGCGATCGCGACCAGCGGGATGAGAAAACCCAATAGCGCGATAAAGGAAGGAAGCGGGTCCTGGGCCATCGTCAGAAGGCGCAAAAAGAGGAACGGGCTCTCCCCGATATTGGCGCGGATCGACAGGATCGCGGCATAGGTAGCGGCGATCGCCGTCAGAAAGACGAGCGCTTCAACTAGCCACATGCGCGCGCCGGAGAGGTAATCCGCCGCCTCCTTGGCAAGGACGATCCCGACCCCGGTGAATGGCGAGCCGCTACGCCGCACGGCGCACCTCATCGAAGTATCGGGTATAGACCTCGTTCAGGCTCGGCTCGGCAAAACGTATGCCGGTCAACTCGGATGACGGAGCCAGGAGCCGCGCGATCTCGGGTCGCAGATCGCGATCGCAATCGACCCGATAAAGCTCCGGCCCGAGCATCTGCACCCGTACTACGCCGGGCATGCCGGCGAGCCGGTCGCGGATTTCGGCGCCGCGGACCTCAACATCGATCACATGCCCGCCGCCGAGCACCCGTTGCGCCAAATCGGTCACGCTGCCCGACAGGGCGATCCGTCCAAGGTTGAACAGCGCCACTCGGTCGCACACACTCTGCACCTGGTCGAGATGATGCGACGACAGCAGAACGGCGGTGCCGTCGGCCTTCAGGCGGCGTATCATGCCGAGGAATTCTTGCGTCGAATGCGGATCCAATGTCGCAGTCGGCTCGTCGAGAATGGCGATGCTTGGACGTTTCATTAGAATCTCGGCGAGACCCAGCCGCTGGCGCATGCCGCGCGAGAACGTGGCGACCCGCTCCCGGCCGACATCGGGAAGCCCGACCCTCGCGATCGCCTCGGCGAATCGCTCGTCGATCTCGCGCCGCGACAGCCCGGCGAGCCGCCCGGTATAGGCAAGATTATCGCGCGCCGACAGCGCGTCGTAAAAGCCGACCGTATCGGGCAGATAACCGACCCGACGCTTGACTTCGAGCGGCTCGCGTAATGGGTCGAAGCCGGCGACCTCGGCGCGACCTTCGGTCGGCTCGGTCAAACCCAGCAGCATCAAGATCGTCGTCGTCTTGCCCGATCCGTTCGGCCCGAGAATCCCAAGAATCTCGCCGGAGTGAACCTCGATGTCGACATGGTCGACCGCGAGGGTCGCCGCGTAGCGCTTGGTCAGCCCCTCGGCCCGGATCACGACTTCCTCAGCCACGGCGCCCTCGCTAGCGCCGGCCGAAGCGGGCGACGGCGAAGACGACCACGAGCAGGGCGACGGCGATGACGCCGATGCCGACGGCGCCCCACACGGTCGAAGTCAGGACGGTGATCCGAAAATTCGCTGACTCGGACTGACCGCCGGCTGAGCCGGCGCGGATCGTCGTCTGATAATCCCCAGCAATAGCGCGCGCGGCGGGCGTCAACGTCACCTTGATCGACTGGGACTTGCCGGCATCGAGTTCGGGCAACTCCTTGGGATCGAAGCTCGTCTTCCAGCCCTCCGGCGCCGTCGCGCTGAAT
>DATEQL010000047.1:0-9270 GCA_035272665.1 Allostellaceae bacterium | reverse complement strand
GCCGACCAACGCGAAGAGCTGCACCATATCCTCGTGGAAGCGGCGGCGCCGGATCGTTTCGAGCGGCGTGGCGATGACCCGCCGTGTATCGGACAGGGCGAGGCCAATCGTCTTCGTGCCGACATCGAGACCCATCAGCCGTGTGCCCGCCGGCACCGTCTCGTGCAATTCCGCAGGATTATCTAGGATCATGGCCGATGATAACCCGGAGAGGGTGAGATCATGGCGCTCGACAAGGCGGCCGTGGCGCATATCGGCAGCTTGGCGCGCATCAGGCTGTCCGAAGCTGAGCTCGAACCGTTGGCGAGCGAGCTCTCGCACATCCTCGATTGGGTCGAGCAGCTGAACGAGGTCGACACGGCCGGCGTGCCGCCGATGGCGAGTGCCGCGGCGGCGAGCCTGCCGATGCGCGGCGACATGGTGACCGATGGCGGCTGCCCCGAGGAAATCCTCGGTAATGCCCCGCGCGTGGCGCGCGGTTTCTTTACCGTCCCGAAGGTCGTCGAGTGAGCTTCGGCTCGCTGCTCGCGCTCAACCTCGCCGAGGCGCGCGACGGCCTCGCCCGCAAGGCCTTCTCGGCGCGCGAGCTCGCGGCTGCCTATAACGATGCGGTCGCCGAGGCCAAGCCCCTCAACGCCTACATCACACCGACACCCGAGCGGGCATTGGCGATGGCCGACGCCGCGGACGAGCGGCTGGCACGCGGCGCGGCCTTGCCGCTTGACGGCATCCCGATCGCGGTCAAGGACCTCTTTTGCACAAAGGGCATCCTGACCACCGCAGGATCGCACATCCTCGACGGGTTTCACCCGCCCTACGAATCGACGGTAACGGAGAAGCTCTGGCAGGCCGGTGCGGTGATGCTGGGCAAAGCCAATCTCGACGAGTTCGCGATGGGCTCGTCGACTACGACGAGTTGGTACGGTCCGGTCGAGAACCCATGGCGCCGGCCCGGAGATAATCAACCGCTGGTCCCGGGTGGCTCGTCGGGTGGCTCGGCGGCGGCGGTTGCCGCGCGCGCGGCGCTCGCCGCGATCGGTACCGATACCGGCGGCTCGATCCGCCAGCCGGCGAGCTTTTGCGGCATCGTCGGGCTGAAGCCGACCTATGGCCGCTGCTCGCGCTGGGGAGTCGTCGCTTACGCCTCTTCGCTCGACCATCCGGGGCCGATTGGCCGGACGGTGCTGGACGTGGCGATCATGCTGGGCGCGATGGCCGGGCACGATCCGAGGGATTCGACCTCGGCGCCGGTGGCGGTGCCAGATTTCGAAGCGGCGATCAGCGGCGACATCAGGGGCCTGCGTGTCGGTATCCCCAAGGAATATCGTATCGACGGCATGCCGGGCGAGATCGAGGCACTGTGGCAGCGGGGTGTCGAGTGGCTGAGGGAAGCCGGCGCCGAAGCCGTCGAGATCAGCCTGCCGATGACCAAATATGCGTTGCCTGCCTACTACATCATCGCCCCGGCCGAGGCCTCCTCAAACCTCGCGCGTTATGACGGCGTCCGTTTCGGGTTGCGCGTCGAGGGCGACAGCCTCGACGCGATGTATGAATTGACCCGTGCGGCCGGGTTCGGTGCCGAGGTCCGCCGCCGCGTGCTGATCGGCACCTATGTGCTGTCGGCGGGCTATTATGACGCCTATTACTTGAAGGCGCAGCGGGTGCGCACCCTGATCGCCCGCGACTTCGCCAAGGCCTTCGAGCATGTCGACTGCATCCTGACCCCGACCGCACCCTCGGCCGCCTTCGCCATCGGTGAGAACACGGACGATCCGATCGCGATGTATCTGAACGATGTTTTCACCGTGCCGGCCAATCTCGCCGGCTTGCCGGCAATCTCGGTCCCGGCCGGGCTCTCGGGTGACGGGCTGCCCCTCGGCTTGCAGATCACCGGCCGCGCCTTCGACGAGGAAACCGTGCTGCGCGTTGCCGAGGTCTTGGAAAGTGCCGCCTCGTTCCGACATCTGCCGGGCTTTATTGCGGGAGGCCGCTAATGATCCGCGCTTTTCACCCTCTCCCCCCGCCGGCCGGAGGGAGAGGGCAGGGTGAGGGAGGCCGACGAACCGGGTCGCAGCACAGCCCACCTCACCCTCCCCATTGCTGCGCAATGGGTCCCCGCCCTCTCCCCCTAATGGGTGGAGAGGGAAATTGTGCTGCGGAACGCGGATTATGATCGCGGGTCGGACCGGGAAATGGGAAACCGTGATCGGGCTCGAGGTTCATGCCCAGGTGATCTCGAAAGCCAAGCTTTTTTCCGGGGCGGCGACTGATTTCGGCGCCGAGCCGAACACCCAGGTCTCGCCGGTCGACGCCGCGTTCCCGGGAATGCTGCCGGTCGTCAACCGGCATTGCATCGAACAGGCGGTCAAGACCGGGCTCGGCCTTGAAGCCGAGATCAACCTGCAGAGCGTCTTCGAGCGCAAGAACTACTTCTACCCCGACCTGCCGCCCGGCTATCAGATCTCGCAATACCAGCAGCCGGTGGTCGGGCATGGCCGCGTTACCCTGGACATGCCCGACGGGACGACGCGCGAGATCGGCCTCACCCGGCTGCATCTCGAGCAGGATGCCGGCAAGAGCCTGCACGACCAGCACCCGACTCTGACCTATGTCGATCTGAACCGTGCCGGCGTCGCACTGATGGAGATCGTCTCGGAACCCGATCTGAGGACTGCCGAAGAGGCCGCGATCTATCTGCGCAAACTGCGCTCGATCCTGCGCTATCTCGGGACCTGCGACGGCAACATGGAGGAGGGCTCGCTGCGCTGTGACGCCAACGTGTCGGTGCGCCGCCCGGATGAGCCCCTTGGCACGCGCTGCGAGATCAAGAATGTCAACTCGATCCGCTATGTGATGCAGGCGATCGACTACGAGGCGCGCCGCCAGATCGGCATCATCGAGGAGGGCGGTACGATCGAACAGCAGACGCGGCTGTTCGACGCCGGGCGCGGTATCACCCGTCCGATGCGCTCGAAGGAAGAGGCGCACGATTACCGCTATTTCCCCGACCCCGACCTGCTGCGACTGGTGCTCGACCCCGACTGGGTCGAGCGCATACGCTCCGAGCTTCCCGAACTACCCGACGCGAAGAAGGCGCGGTTCGTCTCGGATTACGGTCTCTCGGCCGATGACGCCGGCGTTCTGGTGGCTGAGAGGGAAACAGCGCTGTTTTTCGAGCGGGTCGCCCCAGGGCGTGATCCAAAAGCGGCGGCCAACTGGGTCATGGGCGATCTGTTCGGCGCGCTGAACCGGCTCGGGGTCGGCATCGAGCAATCGCCGGTTTCGGCCGGGCAGCTCGGGGCCCTGATCGACCTGATCGCAGACGGCACGATCTCCGGCCGGCTCGCCAAGGAGGTCTTCGCCGAGATGGTTGCGTCGGGCACCGATCCCGCCGCGATCATCGACGCGCAAGGCCTTCGCCAAGTGACGGATTCAGGCGCGATCGAGACAGCGATCGACGCGGTCCTCGCCGCCCATGCGGACAAGGTTTCCGAATACCGCGCCGGCCGCGACAAGCTCTACGGCTTCTTTGTCGGCCAAGTCATGCGCGTCACCCAAGGCAAGGCCAACCCCGCCCTCGTCAACGAGCTGCTCAAGAGTAAGCTGGCGGGGTAGACAGTCGGCGCAACAGCAGGGCGGAGGCGTGTCATGGGCCGATGGACGCTCGACGATATTCACTGGGACCGCTTCGATCGCAGCAGGCTCGATCCGGATATCGTACGGATCGTCAAGGCCGCGAGCCTCGTCGAGTATAATGGCGGCGCCTACGCTCACCATTTGTGCCGGATTTTCCATGACGACCCCGACTTCCAACGAGCCGCCCGCCGCTGGGGTGAGGAGGAAATCCAGCACGGGCGGGCATTGGCGCGCTGGGCTGTGCTCGCCGAACCGGGCTACGATTTCGCCACTGCCTTCGACCGTTTTCAGACCGGCTATCGAATCGATTTCGATCGCAACGCCTCGCGCCGCGGCTCGCGTTCGGGCGAGATGATCGCGCGCTGCATGGTCGAGGTTGGAACAAGCTCATATTACTCGGCGCTCCGCGATGGTGTGCGGGAACCCGTTCTGAAGGAGATCTGCCGCAACATAGCGGCCGACGAGATCCGTCACTACAAGCTCTTCTACAAAAACCTGTTGCGCTGCCTCGAGCGCGAGCCGATCGGGTCCTGGAAACGGCTCCGGATGGCCTTCGGGCGGATTGCCGAAGCCCAGGATGACGAGCTCGCCTACGCCTATTACGCGGCGAACGAGACTGCGAGCGGGTACGACCGACGCCGCTACACCCGCGCCTATGCGCGGATGGCCTTTGCGCTCTACCGCGAGCACCATGTCAGACACATCGTCGCGCTGGTCTTCAAGGCCGTCGGCCTGGCGCCGCGCGGGCGTCTCGCGCGTGCGGCGGGATTCCTCGCGTGGGGCGCGATTCGCTACCGGGTATTCCGCCTGGCGAAGGCGGCCGCTTAGGCCTCAGCAAACGGCTCGGGCCTCGCTGGCGGCGAATTGCGTTTCTTTTCGGCGAGCTGCCGATAAGGCCTCAGCTCCACTCTCGACGATTCGTTGCCGATGATCGGCCGGCCGAGATCGACCGGCGCCTCGCCGCTCGGAGTGTCTGACCGAAAATCACGCGCGTGTTTACAACGGGTCATCCGACAAGTAGCCCTCTCCGCCCTTCAGGGGGAGGGTGCCCTCTTCCCCCGGCCGCTGTTCCGGCGCGTGGTGCGTTCGAGGAACCCGCGCCATGGTGGAGGGGACTCTCGACAACCCCGCCGACGCGACGGCCGAGGAAATCGCGGAGATGTTCAAGCTACCGGTTGACGTGGTGCAGCTGATTTTGGCCTATGTCTGCCGTCAAAGACGATTTGCCCCGACTGAAACAACAGATCGATGATTTGCTGAATGAGCAGCGCCGCGATCCGCAGCAGCAGCCCGACGCTGTCGCATACCGGGAACCCATCGCCGGTTATGACCAGGAGCAGACGGAGCCGCCGCGCCAAACCGATCCTGAACGCGAGCGCGACGACGAGCACGAACCCGATTAGCGCCGCCTCCGGCGTTTCAAAATTGAAGAATTTTGCAACAGCGAACCATTCAGATGAGTGACTGAAGAGTCCGAAGTTATATGGAACCGGATCCGCACGAAGATGCCGCTCACGCGCTAGTTATTCGGGCCGTCCGGCGAAAAGAACGGCTCATCGCGATAGTTGCATCGGCATCGTTTTGGAGGCAGGCGACCGCACCTCGCTTGGGTGCTGGAGCGACGCGCGAACTCGATGAAGCGCTCAGAAATTTCGATCCCGGTGACGGCTGCCGATGCCATTTCTGCGATCGCACGCGTAAAGCCACCTGTTCCACAACCGATGTCGAGAACCCGGTGCCCTGCTTCGATCTGGGCGCAGTCAAGTAAAATTGGTACCCAGAAGGCGAGGCTCTCTTCCGAGAACCGCGCATTGAAGTGCTCGGTCGGGAGCTGCGCCGAACTGAAAGCCACCACATCACGCATTGGATGAACGCATCATTCTGGATGCTCCGCCGCTAGCAGCAGCCGCATCGGCAACATCACGGTGCCACTGAAGGCCCGCTATCGACCCAAAGCGGACCTTTGATGGCAAAGCGATGGCTGACCCGTCGAGGACGCCTAGCGACAACCTGAAAGATCGATGAGCCGTATCTCGGGGTTGCTGAAGGCGAAAGAGCGATAGCTCGGGTGAAACGCCCGATAGCCGCAGGCAAACAGATCCGCGTAGCGTTGGCGGCGCAGGTAGGTCTCAGGCTCCTGCCCAGAGAGACGCCCGGCGACTTCGTAGCGATCATAAGTAAAGCTCGAGACCGCGACATAGCGAACCCCGGATGCGCGCAGGCTGGCCAATGTGTAGCGGCTGACGGTGAAGAGCCGAGAACCTGGTGCCGCATATTGCTCGACCAACACCGGCCCGTTAAGCGTCGGCAGCGCTCTCGCCAGTGCCAGCCGCGTGTCGTCGTTCAGATACACCACAAGCATGCTGGTGTCGTAGCCCGTCGCGGCAATGACGGCGAGACAGAGCGACGGACCGGCCCACGCGCCTCCCAGCGAGATGGTTTGACCCGCCACGAGAAGGCCGCGAACCGCCAGATAGAGGAGCACCGGGATGATCGGCATGGCATAACGCATGAAATCGGGGAACGGCTTGCTCGGCGAGAGCTCGATGGCGAGATAGAAGAATCCAGCGAACCCGGCCAAGACCCGCTCCTCGCGCGACAGCTGCAGCACGCCTAACGCGCAAAGCGCAATCGCCAATGCAACGGCGCCTGCCATGACGAGGCCAATCCCCGGAACGATGCTGTACAACAGGTGGAACGTGAACCAATAGTCCAGGGCCGTGATCTTCAGCAACACTTGCTCGGCGTGGCCGGTCGCAGCATGGACGACCTGGAACCAAAACCGATCGAGGAACTGCGCCGTATTGCCGAACAGGTGGAAATCGACAACAAGGAACACGGCGAAGGCAATCGCCAGCGCGCCGGCGATGGCACGAGCATAAGACTGCCGGTCGGCAACTCCGATGACAAATGGCGCCATCGCGTAGAATAGGAAGAGCAGCGCTCCCGCGTATTTGGTAGCAATGGCCAACCCGCTCGCGAGCCCGAGCATCAGGATGCGCCTACCGGTCACCGACCGAAGGAGCGCGAGGTACGCAGCAAGGGCGAGCATGACGGCAAAGGCGAAGTAGGTGTCCTCTTTCAGGTAATGCGCGTGCACCACCATGATGGGACTCACCGCCACGGCGAGGCTCGCGAGCAGTGCGGCGCGGGTCCCGCCGACCGGCCGGAAAAGCAGAAAGCAAGCCGGCACGATGACGGCACCGAATAGCGCGGTCACCGCACGGCCGGTCTCGACCACCTGCTGGAACGCCACCTGGCGCGTGAAGAGGTGAACTACGCGATTGACGTCGATCATAAAAGTCGGCTGGGCGAACGACTCCTGTCCGGTGAGGATCTGAAGGACCTTGCCGCCTTCGTCGATGTGATACCCGAGGGGGAACCCATGCCCCGCCAGATTGAGCGCCAGTGACAGGACAGTGATGCCGAACAGCGTCAGCCAAACGACGCCCTTGTCTCGGCGAACGCCGGCGCCATGTAAATTTTCGGCGGGGTAGGCGGTGTTAATGGTTATCGCACCATCAGTGTTTTTCGTTCCCCTTACGGACGACCCGGCCACGGATCAGACATGCGCACCTTCGTTGCAGTTCATCGACCTCGGTGGCGGCTGTCGCTTAAAGCGATCGTAGCCACAACGAGCGCCCGTATCAAATAGAGGACCAGTGGAACCGCGCCGTATTTGCCCGCTGCAGCGGCAGGGTGGGTGCGTTTCTCGCGCAGGGCACCACGGTCCCCTGCCCGATGATGGAATGCTTTTACCGCGTCATCGCCGGCAAGGCCGATCCCGGGAAAAAGTATTTCGTACGGGGCATGGGGGGGTCGCGGCGGGCCGACTGCGGAGGAGCGTGACCCGAGGCGACGGACGCGCCGTTGACGTTCGGCGTGCGAATAAGCCCGCTCTCACTAAAGAGAGACACGATGATCTTCGACAATGATGAGGAGGCGAAACTTCTCCGGCTACTCGCGGCCGCGGCCGATCCGGCTAGCCCCCTTCACACCGCCTTTGAATGGCGCAACGATGTAGCGGCGCATCATTACAGGCTGCAACAGGCCGCTGAGGTTGTGAAGGCCCCGGATGCCACCGAGGAGCCGCCGAACGTGATCCGGCTCACGGCCTAACCGCGGCCGCCCGCGAGGCTCATTTGACGAAAAATTCCCAATCGACAATAAACCCTACATCGGCCCCTCCTCCCGGCGCCTGATCGATCAATGCTTTTGTCCGGGATTGGCTCCCCCGGCGAGCACGCGCTGCACCGTGCCCCGCCCCGATCTTCAGCTTAGCTCGCCGGTAAAAGCATTGCCCTAACGGGATGCGTCTCGATGAAGCCAAACCGCCAACTTTCAGCGCGCCAAAGCGGCTTCCGCTCCCCCGGAGCATCCCTGATGAACGAACCTCGTTGCGCCCGCACCCCAAAAGCGAGACGATCGCCCTCACGGAGCCGGGAATCCCGGGAATGTCGGCTGAGTGGCGAATATCGCGAGCACACGTTCCCGGCGCAATCACACAGGAGCACCTGGTGAGAAATGCAGGCACCTAGAGGAAAAAGCGTCCATAGGGAACCCGCGCCGATAATGCCGGTTGCCGGAGACCAGGGCGCTCGGGCAGCCGTTCTCTCTTGCCCCGGCGCCCTGTTGGGCGCCGCGGGGAGAATTGTTGCGGTGGACGCATAAAACGAGACGATTGCGTACTCCTCGTTGGCCCTTTAGCGAATGAAGCAAGCAAGACGATCGCCCTCACGGGGCCGGGAATCCCGGGAACGGACGCATCGACGCTTTCCTGACCTACATCACAAATCCGTTGGTCGAGGGCTTCCCGTTTCTCGATCTTCCCGAAGAGATCGATCAGAGTAACCCTTCGATGCAGAATTGGTACCAAACCGCGAGCTACACAAATCCGCATGGGCAGACATTCCGCGGCGCCTCCGCGGCCTATGCTGTGACGATACCCGTTGCAGCGGCAAGCCCAACAGCCGCCGAGGCATTCGTACGCTTGTTTCTGTCCGAGAAGGGGATGACGATGTTCGAGCGAGCGGGCTTTCACCGTTTCAAAGACTTGCATGTTTCCGGAGACGAGACGGCGATGCCACAGTCGCTTCGATCGTTGATCAAGGGGCAGTGTGTGCCTTGATTGCCGGTGACAGATAAACCTCAGGTAGACGTCGAGGCGCTGATCGGTGCACGGGTATGGGCGGGTCTCGCTGTGCTGTGGGTTATACATGATGCGGGGCAAGCCAAGCGCGTGGCGCATCGGGTCCTCGTGGTCGAGGCCGGACAGATCCGGGAGGAGGTCCCCGAGTGGCCAGCTATATCGCCCTAAACTACTGGGAACTCGCGGCGGCAAGTGTTCTTGTTTTTATCAATGCCGGCCTCTCAGTAGTCTTTAGACTGGGAGTGCATCGCAGCCTGCTGGTCGCGGCAATCCGCATGGTGGTGCAACTCACGCTAGTCGATTACACCTGACGGAAGAGTCCAAATTAGAGTTTTCTCGGGACGCTCGATCGCACCCAGCCCGGTCTGCCGATGAAGAAAGGACGCTGCGCCACCATGACCCACGACTACAAGCGCCACGGTACCACCACCCTGTTCGCCGCCCTCGACATCCGGGAAGGCAAGGTCATCGGGCGCTGCATGCAG
>DATEQL010000046.1:0-3390 GCA_035272665.1 Allostellaceae bacterium | reverse complement strand
AAGGCTCGACCGCGCACTCGCAGAGCCGAAGCGGAGCGGAGGACGGCGATGAGCCGTTGCGCGGGCGAGCTGGGCGTCGCGCGCTTCGACGACGCCGGGGTGCAGCCCGGCTCAATCCGCAACATCTGCTTCCTGGGCTGGCGTCAGTCGCCGTGATCTATGTTGTCGAGGACGGTCTCGATCCGCTCGAGGTCCTTCTGCAGAGCGGCGCGCTGCGGCGAGGACAGACGCTTTTCTTTGAGGAAGGCTCTGCATTCATTCGCGGAGCGCGCCCACGCCGGTCGATGCCTGGCAGTGATGCAGGCATTTGGGCAACGGGTTGGTTGGCAAAGTGTTGGCAGCGGCATTTTGCTGTCGACGTCAGACATCTCCTTCAGGCACACGGCTGCGCCGGGATCGAAGAAGCAGTCGGCAAGCACACCGACATGCAATGTTCGCGCGAGGCTAGCGAGCATCGTGCGCAACCGTGCGCGATCTGCAAACATCGCCGGAATCGGGCCCAGCTCCGTCGCTGTGGCATCCATCGTCTTCGATATGCGCGGCGCGGCGGGACCAGAGAGATTTGTTCCAGCTTGGCGCTCATCGAAATAGATCAGCAAATCGTCGAGCTGGCCGAGACGGCGTTCGTTTTCGACCTCCGAGCGGAAGCCGGATCTGCTCGAACCAGCATAGCCTTCGAACGCAGCGACGGAGGCATGCTTGTACTGGATCATGCCGGCGATCGTTCCGAAAGGACGGTTGGCGATGTGCCAGGCGATGGTGCGGCGGAATTGTCGTGTCGTGATGCGCCACGGCGCGCCAGTTGGGTCTGGCGCAATGGCGGGATGGCCGGCGGTCCCGAACCGCGCGTCGAGATGGTCGCGGTAGACGTTGAGCTGACGGACGATCTCGGCAGAGAGATGCGCCTTCGTTCCCGTCTTGAGGACCAGCACCGGCCAGAGCGTGTCAGAACCGCGCGCCGCGGCCGCGCGCGCCGAGAGCCGTTCCAAGACTCGGATTGCCTCGGCGACGGGTTCAATCGTGATCCATTCCGCCGGCTCCCCCTGGCTCGCCTTGCCCTTGTAGGCGATCGAGCGAATGCGATGCCGTTCGATGACGCCGTCCGCGCTGCGGCTCAGCGACAGGCAACCGGCACGCATCGCTTGGACCTCGCAATCGCGCATGCCGGTGAGATAGGCGCAAACGACGTAGCAGGCCGCCTGAAGCATGCGCTCCTCATGGGCAAGCGTCTTGGCGTCGAAACGCGGCCCCCATGGTCGGCCGAGGTCTGGATCTATAGTAATCGCCGTGTCCATGCCGCCGGTCTCGGCACCGATCGCGTCGATCGCGGCCATGACGAGATCGGGCGCCCCGGTCGTGAGTTGAAGGTGGGTGCTGGGCTCGGCCTGCGCATCGACGCCGGCATGCTGATGGAGCAGTAACCAATTGACCGGCGGCGTGGCCGTGGCTGTCACCGGGTCGCGACGGACGACGCCGTTATGAGCAGTGGTCCATATGGGCACGCCGCGGCCCAGGCGCCGTCGGTTGTCGAGAAACTCTGTCACCCTTGCGCGGCGAAGGACGCGGCGTTGGTCCGGCGGCAAAACCGCATCGGCTGCCGCCAGCGCTCTCTGGCGTTCCTCCAGTTGGAGCAGTTCTTCCCGAGCCGCAAAGATGTCGCGTGAGAATAGAGTCACATATTTGAGCGACCAGGTCAGAAGCGGCGCTATCACCGCCTCCGGCATGCGCGGAGTCCGGTTCTCCTCTGCAGTGTAACGATAGCCTGCGACCTGTGAGGACGCCCGCCCCGGCCAGGGCTCGAGCGGCAGCGCCACGTTGGGAAGATGCGCGCGATAGGCATGGAGGTCGAAAATGACATCGAGAAGCTGCGTGACCACGACCGGGCGGCAGCGACTGTTGCGCAGAAGCTTGGCGTAGCGGTCGAGAAGAGCCTGGTCCACACGGTCGAGATTGCAGCGGCCAAGTTCGGCGCCGACGAACTCGAAGAAGCGCCTTGCGCGGTTGAAGACCTGACGCACGCTGGCAGGCGGCAAACGCGATCGGAACCCAGGAATCTCGACGTTCAGCCGTGCGTAGAGATACTCCCGCAGGCACCGCGCCACCGTCGGATCCGGGAGCGCGCCGAAATGCACAGTGACATGGCACCGGCGGGCATTCTCGCGAAAGACGGCTGGCCCGAGATCCCAGCTGCCATCGCCATAGCGGGAAAGATCATCACGATCGAAACCGGGCCGCAGAGGCGCCGTCGCCAGCACAGGATGATCATCCAGGGTCGCCGCCGCCAGACGCGAGGTAGCAGCCGGCTTCACTGCCGGGCCTCCGGTGGCAAATAGATCGGCGCGGGTTCGGCGGCGAGGCTGCGTCGCGCCTCGGCGACGATAGCGGGTCCGAACGCGGGCAGCACATCGGCGGTAATGCGGGCATGGGCACGGCCGAACTTCACCGCCCAATCGCCGGCATGCAGCGCGCGTCGCTGATCTTCGATAAAATCCAGGAACGACAGGATCGCCGGAAGCTTTCGGGTGGTGATCACCGCGTTCGAGCATTCGAGACAGCCCCAGAACGGAATGGGACAGGGATCGCCCGCCGATCCGTGCGGGCTGGCGTAGAACCCGGCGCATCCGGCAAGCCAGACATCCTGCTCGCCGTCGAGGAGCGCGATAGGATCGCACCCTTGCGGAATGGCCGATACCTGCGTCGGACCTGTCCGCCAAGCGCCTTCCTGCTCGGCGGTCAGCACGATCGGCGCGCGGGCCGAGTTTACCGCCTCGCGGAAAGCGTCAGCGACTGTCGCCTCATGCAGCGAACGGAGCGCCGGGACATCGGCATAGTGACGGGCGGCGACCTCCGGGGTGTGGCCGACCGCGAAACGCGCCATGTGCCCTTCGGTCTTCAGGTACCAAAGCGCCTTGTGGGTCTTGCGCAGGCGGGACAAGAGAAGCCGGAGCGGACGCCGATCGTCATCGATGATGTCGTGTCGCCGGGTCCACGAATCGACGAGTTCCTGCGGGTGGCGAATGCCGGCAGCGAACCTGCCGGCGCCGCAATAGACCCAAAGGCATTGGCTCGGATGGTGCTTGCGCGCTCGAGCGGTGACCTCGATCAGCCGGCGGATCAGTCCTCCCGGCGTCGTGGGCCCACCATTGCGAACCCGGAGACGCTTGTGCTCGGCGCCCCGCGCGCGGCGCTTGAGATAGGTGATCTCGACTGTTCCGTTCGTCGCGTTCTGAAGGCAATCGACCATCAGCGCCTTGCAGCACTCGATCTCCAGGCCGGTCTCCAAGGCGAGAAGCACAAGAAACGGCACGATATCGTTGCGCGTGAGGTGGTGACGACCGTTGAGTTCGTCACCGAGCTGATGCGTCGGCAATCCTCGCCGAGCCCGTGCGG
>DATEQL010000045.1:0-4582 GCA_035272665.1 Allostellaceae bacterium | reverse complement strand
ATTCCGGGATGTGGAGGAGATCCTCTACCGTGAGAAAGTCTTCTCCGTGAGCCCTTACCTGCCGCGGATGATGGGCGTGATTGGCCCATTCGTTCTGAGCCAGGACATCACCCCGAGGTATGATCACGATATCTCCGTCATGCGCCTTGTGGTGCGGCGGGAGGACCTGCCGCGGGTGAAGGACATCGTCTCGCGCCACGCCGGCGCGGTCGTCAGCGAGCTGTTCCAAGGAAGTGGGCCGGTGGACATTGTCCAGACGCTCACCCGGAAGGTCCCGGTACGGTTGGCGGACGAGTACTTCGGGTTTTTTGCCCCGCACGATGAGCAGATGATGGCCTGGGCCCGGTCCTGCTTCCGAGAGTTCTTCATCAACCTCCTGGACGACCCCGTGGTCCGGGCCCCTGCCGTCGCGGCGGGCGCCGAGATGCGCGAGCGTCTCGACGTGCTTCTGGCGGAGCGCCGCGCCTCGGACGTTGAGGGCAGGGACGATGTCATGGGCCGCCTGTTGCGGCTGCAGCGCGCGGGCGCTGTCGTAGGCCTCGACGATGACGGCGTATGCCGAACATTGATGGGGCTGGTCATCGGCATGGTGGAGACGACCTCCCAGGCGGCGGTCCAGGCGCTGTTGGTGCTGTTTTCCAGGCCCGATGTGTTGGCCAGCGCCGCGGCCGCAGCCAAGGCCGACAACGACGATGCGCTGTCGGCATTGATCTTCGAGGCACTCCGCTTCCAACCGATCAATCCAATGGTCGTCCGGGTGGCCAAGGAAGACTACCATCTCGCTGCGGGCGAGCGGCATCAGACGCTGATCCGCAAGGGCACGACCGTCTTCGCGCTGACCTGGTCGGCCATGTTCGACCCGCGCGTGCTGGACGCGCCGGAGGAATTCCGGCCCGATCGGCCCGACTACCATTACCTGCACTTCGCTACCGGGCAGCATGCTTGCTTCGGCAGATATATCAGCCGGATTCAAGTCCCACAGATACTCAAGCCCTTGCTGAAGCTCGCGGGTCTGCGCCCGGCAGGCGCCCCGGACTACGACGGAACGTTTCCGGAGACGTTCAAGGTCGCGGCCGACCCCTGACGCGCCCGTCTCCCGGCGTCAGTAGGTCTTGAGGTATTCCAGAAGGGCCATGCGATCGGGCTCGGTCAGGTCCGTACCCCAGAGATGGCCACCATTGCCGTCGCCGGCCAGCGTGGTGTCGACGAGACAGTCCTGCTGATCGCAGGCTGTGCTGACGGCGAAGCCGAGCTTCACCGGGTCATACTCGCGCCCGCCGAGCGCAAATGTCTTGGGTCGCTGCGCCGGGGGAAGCAGCAGGTGGTACAACGTCGGGACCGATCCGTTGTGCAGGTAGGGAGCCGCGGCCCAGACCCCGTACAGAGGCCTCGCAGCATAGGGACCGTAGGGCGGCTGAGTATCGAGCAGCGTGTCGCGCCAAGCGACGCTTCCGCGTCGGTCGAGATCCTCCATCACCCGCTGCTGCGCCACGTCGATTCCTGCCGCCGCAAAGGCCTTTTGCTTGATGCTGTCCACTGCGGCTTGAACGGTCCTGGCAAAAGAACTGCCGGTGAAAGCCGTGCCGGCCTTGACGCCGGCGCAGTCTCTCAGCAGTTGCGCGTCCTCGGCGGTGTAAGACCTGGGTGGGATCACGAGCGCACCGGTGTCGGGGACCGGGCAGGAGATCCTGAGCGCCGCCGTAGGGTCTGTCCCGACCTCCTCCGGACGCATTCCGCGCAGTCTGATGAGGCCGGTTGGGGTGCGTCGATCACCGCCATACTCGTGGCATCCGGCACACCGGCTCTGGAATATGCGTTCGCCCGCCGCCGCCAAATCGGGCTTGATATCGCCGAAGATCGCCGTAGGCCATCGCGGCGGATCGATGTAGTAGGCCAGCCACTCGAGCTGGTGCATGTTCCTCACCGGGATGGAGCTATCGAAAAGAGAAGCGGTCCTGCTGGGATCGAGTACGACGGTAGCCCCTGCGCCGAGGGTCTCGGTGAAATTGCGCTCTATCACCGTGTTGGTGTCGATGGTCCATTCGAGCCAGTCGTAATCCTTGAAGCCCCAGAGGGGCGGGAAACGCTGGGGTTGCTCGAGGTAGGCCTCGACTGGCTCCGGTGGCTGAGCCTTGCGCGACCAGAGTGGCGGGAACTTCACTGCCGCGTCGAGTTTGACCATGTTCGCCGTGTTGACCTCGAAATCTCCGTGCGCGTCTGCCTTGCGCAGGCGCGTGAATATGAAGTTGCGGGTGCCGTCGAACGCGTCCAGGCGACCGAAGCCGGACGTCGGGTGCGTGGGATCCCGCTGCTCCTTGGCGACGCGGATGACGGCGATCAGTTCGAGCCGCGCGTCGAACCTGTCGCGGTGCAGCAGAATGTTCGTGCCATAGTAGACGAGAGTCGCAGGGCGGACGAACGGCGCGGCAACCCCGTAGCGTCCGTAATCTTGCCGTCCCAGGCGCTTGAGCGCCCGCCACAGCTTGCCTCGATCGCTCGTCGCGGCCATGAGCGCCTCGACAGCATCCGAGTAGAAGAGCTGCAAATTGAACATGTTGGGAGCGCCGTCGACTCGCACGGCTTTGCCGTCGTGGCGCAGCTCGCCCACATGGCAGGCGGCGCAGGTGATCCCGACAAAGTCCATGCCGAACGTGAAAGGGTTGGACGACACTGTCAGGCCGACAGGCAACCCGTCGTCGCGTGCCGGGTCGGGCATCAGGCCGTAGCGCTCAAGGTTCTCGACGAATGGCTTGGTGGAGCCAGGGTCGGCGACGTCGACCGCGGTCAGCAGGATCCAAGGCAGGATCTCCGCGCCTTGCGAGACGTGGTAGAAGGTTTGCCTCTGCCCGGGCGTCAGCCCGTTGCCGTAGTCCGCGACAATCGACGGATCAGGACGGCTGAGTCTGACCTCCATCGTGTCGTCGAGCGCACCGCTGACCACCGGGATGGCGTACAGGACGGCTGCAAGAAGGTAGAGGCCAGCGACGGCCACGAGCACGTAGGTCGGAAGGCGAACGAGCCTCATAGCGGTCTCCTCCTACGACGCCGGGAGTGGCGCAGACCTCGTCTGACCATCTCTTCGTCCGATGACGAAGGCACGAGCGGCTCGACGTCCCGGGGTCGAGGCCGCCCTGAACGCGTGATCTGCGGCCATAAACTGAGTGAATAGCCCTCACTGACAGAGAAACACCTTTAGCGCGCCGAATAGCGCCTTCGGATCGTACTGGCCCTGATAGACGGGCGGTGGTGCAGGGCCGCACTTGAGCAGGACGTGAATCGCTTCCCACGCCGTGCGGGCGGAGTATTCGATGGTGAACGCTATATCCTGCGGAACCTCCACGTACTGGCCGATGAGTCCGAAATTCGTCGCCCCCACCGGAACCACGGGAGGCCTGTCGGTGCGGTTCCGCGGCATCCAGATGTTGTTCACATAGGGTATGTCGCACGGGATGCAGATCGATGAGGCCATGATCGTGTCCAATTGCCGATCGAACTTCAGTTGCCGTAGCACTTCCTCCAGGATCTCCGCCCCTGTGCATGCATCCATGCGTTTCGGTACAAAATCGCCGTTGCGCTCCGGATACAAGCCGTAGCCCCACCAGAGGCGCGTGCCGGACGGCTGGCCGATGACTTCCGGCTGGTAGAAGATGGTCAGCGACAGCAACCAGCCCGAGTCTTTCAAAGTCACGAGCCCGCCGATTCCTGGCTCGCTGCCGGTGAGCGCGGACAGTTGGTCGATGAATTCGGTCCCCGTCGTGGTCACCGTGAAGGTCACCCACCGCGAGGTGGGCACCTGGACCGGGCCGAAGAACACGTCGGGTTTGCCGAAACCCGAGCGCCCCTGCGCCAGGCGCTTCCACAGCGCCGAGGACCGACCGCTGCACTGCGGCGGCGGCGCCTCAGTCATCGACCCCACCGAAAGGTTCTCGGCCTGCGATCCGAGGGTCACCAGCACGAGATCGTCCGGCCCGACCGCAACCGAGGTCGCGGCACCGTCCTGTTCATAGTCGAGCCGGTTGGCGGTGATGCGGTCAGGCGACGGCGCGAAGCCGATATCCTGAACGAAAGCGCCGGCCAGGAAATTTACGCCGCGTGGCCGCAGCCAAGCGACCAGCGGTTCGATGAACGTCTGGTACTGGTTGAAGGGCGTGCGCAGAATGTGCGTCATGTCCGACAGGTCTGGAAACAGAGCCAGGGCGCGGTTCATGTAGCGCCGAAACTCCGTCGCGCTGTGCTGCGGCAGCGACCCCATGATTGTCGACCAGAGCAACCAAAATTCGGTTGCGAAGAACCGCGAGGAAAAGAACTCTTCGATGCGCCGTCCGTCCAGCCTCGCCTCGGGCGTCAGCGCGAGCCGCACGAGATCGAAGCCGTCGCGCAGGCTCAGGCCGAAATGCGGGCTGTGCATAACGCGGCCGTTGCGATCCATGATGTGCGCCCGGTCATGGAACAGGTGGCGCGCATTGAAGGTGAAGAATTCGTCTTTGACGGAAACCGCCGGATCGCTTGTAGAAGGGATTGCCTGAAGCAGGTCGAACGTGCAGCGGAATTCCGAGTCAAAGACGGAACCGGGCAGGTTGTA
>DATEQL010000044.1:0-24763 GCA_035272665.1 Allostellaceae bacterium | reverse complement strand
TCTCTATGTCTCTGTCCAAGCTTAACCCAGTCGAACCGCCGTGGTACGTGACCCGTACGCCCGGTGGTGTGGGAGGGGTGGCACCGCGAGGTGTCCCCCTATCCCGATCAACAATCGAATAACAATCGAAGAGGATTTTAGGAGGTCTTGGCGCAGCTCAAGGCGCGGCTCGAGGGTGCCATCCGCGATCAGATCGCAACCGGGAAATGACACCGATGGCGTGCCGTCATCGCAGTTTTACCCTCTCCACCCGCCGCTCCCGAAATCTCCCTTTCCGCCCCTGGGGGCGGAGAGGGTCGGGGTGAGGTGGGGGAGCGCCGGTTCTGCGCTGCGGTGCCGCCCACCCACCCGACAGGCGCGAGCACGCTCGCGCCGAGAGGGGCGACGCGCGATGGGGCCCCTCCCTCTACCCCCTTAAGGCCCCTGAAGGGCGGAGATGGGCCGTTTAGCCTCACAAGCATGTTCGATTTCACCACGTGGCCGAAACCACCGAGATCACCGGACCTCTCTGATCGGGTCTCTACCCTTTGTTCAATTTGACGACATCTTGCCGGTGGGTTTGACGATGATCTTCCCGACCATGTAAGGATGGATCGTGCAGATATAGGGGTACTCGCCCGGCGCCGCGAAGGTGTGGGAGAAGGTGTCGTCGGTGTCGAGCGCCGCCGATTTGAAGGTTCCGTTCTTGTCGCCGATCCGGTGCGGGCTGTCGTCCTCGTTCTTCCAGGTCACTGTCGTCCCGGCAGTGACGGTCAGGGTTGCCGGCGCGAAAGCGAAGTTGTCGATCGTTACGGTCGTCGGGCTTGCCGCGGCCGCGACCACCGCTTCGCCCGCCGTGGTCAGCTCGGGGAGAGCGGCCGCCAGCAGCGCGGTCACCCCGACCGCGCCGAACACCAGGCTGGTGCGCCGGCGCCGCGGCGCCGGATTTCTGGTCATCAACATGGCTCTATCTCTCAAGCGACGAGCGTGCTGTCGATTAGCGCGGGAGCGCCTTTGCCGCGGACGTAGTTGACCGTCCTGATGCCGAGGTATTTATGCAGCTCGGCAGCCGGGACTTCCCTCATCGGGCCGGGAGCGGGAGCAGCGCCCGGTGCCGGCTGGGGGAATGCCGTCGATGCCGCGGTATGGAAAGTGACGTTGCCCTCGACCTTCTGGATGATCTGGTGGATGTGCCCGTTGAGCACGGTCACCGAGCCGAAGCGCTTCAAATAGCCGAGCGCGCGTCCGGCGTCCGCGGTGCCCCAGCCCCACTGCTCGTAGATCGTCCACAACGGCAGGTGGGCCATCAGCACGATCGGTGTGCTCGCCGAGCGGCCGGCGACATCCTTCTCCAGCCATTCGAGCTGCTCGTCGCCAATCTTGGCGAGGCCCGCGGATTTGAAGCCGGGTTGAAATTCGAACACGTTGATCAGGCCGATGAAGTGCACGCCCGCCATGTCGAAGCTGTACCAGCCCTTTCCCTTGGTGCTTTTGCCGTAGCGCGCGAGATAGGCCTTGCCGTTATCGGCATCGGCGACGTCGTGCTCGCCCGGTATGTAGAACACCTGCTTGTTGGCCGATTTGATGATCTGATCGGCCTCGTCCCACTGCTCCTCCTTGGAGAGATGGCTGATATCGCCGGTATGGATCAGGAAGGCGGGCTGTGTCGGCATCGCCTTGATCTTCTCGATCGCCTCGGTCAGCGTGGCGCCTGGGTCGGGGTTGGGCGGCAGGTGGAAGCCGATATGGCTGTCGCTGATCTGCACAAAGGTTAGCTCGCCCTGCGGCGCCTCGGCGGCGGCAGCCCCGCCGATCAGGCCGAGCGTGCGCGGCACGCCGCCGCTCAGGGTCCAAACGACACCAGTGCCCGCCCAGGTCATGCACTTCAACAAGCCGCGCCGGTTCATGTTCGCTGCGCCCGACAATTCCTTTTCATCACGATCGGCCATCTGTCTCTCCTGATTGGCGTGGGGTGTGACGCCATTCCAGACCGAGTTCGCTCCGGGTTTATTCCCGCGACGTCGCCGATGCGCACCGTGCTGAATAATTCGATCGGATCGGAAGTCTGGTCGGGGGAGGGCGGCCGAAGTGCCGCACGAGGCGGAGCGAGCGAAAGTGCAAAATTGGCAGCAGGTCCTGCCGGTAGCCGCAGCGGTGAGCGCTCTATTGGCAGTAGCGGTCCATGGAGCGTCGCCCGTGGACGGCCAAGCGGCCTTCGAGCAGCGCGAAAACACGATGAAGCATATGGGCCGGCCGCTCTATCTTGGCATCGGCCGTGTCGTGAAGGGCACCGCCGCCTACGGCCCGGATACGGTCGCGGCGGCGGAAACCGTTGCTTCGCTCGCCAGCACCCTCGACCGGAGCCTGTTTCCGCCCGGTTCCGATGTGGACGGGAGCAGGATCAAACCGGAGATCTTCTCCGCCAATGGCCGCGTCGATCAGCTGATCGCAGCCGTGCAGGCCGCTACCGCACAACTCGTCCCAGCGGTCAAGACCGGCGACAAGATCGCGATCACGGCCGCCTATAACGCGGTCGCCGACGCCTGCAATTCGTGTCACTCAGAATTTCGCAAGGAGGAGTGATGCGGGCGTTTCGCCTGCCGCAGATCGGGGCGGTGCTCCTATTGCTGGCGTTGGCGCAAGCGGCCCCGGCCGTAGGTGAGGAGGACGCCGTCGAGCGCGGTGAGTACCTGGTACGGGCCGCCGGCTGCTTCTCGTGCCACACGGCCGCCGGTGGGCGCACGCTGGCCGGAGGCCGAGCGCTCACCACACCGTTCGGGACCTTCTATACCCCGAACATAACCCCCGATCCGGACACCGGCATCGGCCGCTGGACCGACGCGCAGTTTCTAAGGGCACTGCGCGATGGTATCCGCCCCGACGGGGCGAACTATTTCCCGGTGTTTCCGTACACGAGCTTCACCGGGATCGCCGACAGCGATGCGCTGGCGATAAAGGCCTACCTCTTTTCGCTCCCCGCGGTGCGGCAACAGAATCGGCCACACGACGTGCCGTTCCCGTTTTCCTGGCGCTTCCTGCAAACCGGCTGGAAATGGTTGTTCTTTAGCCGGGGTCCGTTCCGGCCGGCACCGGACCGCAATGCGGCTTATAATCGAGGAGCCTATCTCGTCACCGCGTTCGCGCATTGCGGGGAATGCCATACCCCGCGCAATTTCCTCGGCGCCACGCGGTCCGATCTGTCGCTGGCGGGGACACCGGACGGACCGGACGGTCAACTCGTTCCCAACATCACACCCGATCAGCATACCGGGATCGGCAAGTGGGAGAGGGGCGACCTCGTGGAGCTTCTGAGGACCGGCACGACGCCCGAGCAGAGCAAGGTCAAGGGCGCGATGCGGGAGGTCATTCAGGACGGTCTCAAATATCTGAGGGACGACGATCTCGAAGCGATTGCCGACTATCTCTTCGCCCAACCTGCGATCGTTCACGACGTCGCGCCAAAAACGCTGAGAAAATCGTCGGCGCTCCGGTGACGAACGCGAGACCTCGCCCGAGTGAATTTCCAACCCGTTTGCGCGGTCTAGGTGCGTGTAGGGAAATTTGTCACCAATGAAGGAGCTCCCCAATGCGCCGGACAAAGCCCCCATCTATCAGTGATGACAAAATGGACGCGATCTGCCCGCGGTGGGTGCGTTGTCCGCGCTGATCATCCTACTGGTCGTCCTCGTCGTCTGAGCGCGGATCGGCGAGATTCGATCGATTTGTTGCGCGATCTTACGATCCACCACCCTGTCTTCACGGCCATAAATGACATGGAGAGTCTACGAAGGTTTATGGAGGCGCATGTCTTTGCGGTCTGGGATTTCAATGTCGGTCGTCAAGCGGCTGCAACGCGATCTGACCTGCGTCGAGTTGCCATGGCTGCCATCGCAGGACCAGCTTGGCGCGCAGTTGATCAATCAGATCGTGCTCGGCGAGGAGACTGACGCCAGCCCCGTCGGGTAACCGATCAGCCATCTCGAGCTCATACTCGATCAGTAGCATCGGCGCGGCCGGGGCGGAGGTATTGGTTTCCTTCTTCCACAAGAACCATTTCGAGTTCAGCTGCTGGAGAAGAACCAACGCAAAGCCGCATCTTTGCCGGGATGCAGTTCCACTTTGACCTTACGAGTGGGGGACGACTGGGTGACGACGTAGCCGATTTTGTCGTCAATAACTTCCTGACGTCCCGAGCCTGGGCCGCGTCCTAAAGTTCTCCCGGCCGGGTTTTGTGTCGAGAAGCGGGGCGCCTCAGGTTTTCTCTCGGCAGCGTTCGAGGGTCGTCACGAACCCGTCCCAGAGCAGACCCTCCGGCAATAGCCACGGCTTCTTGACCAATGTCAGGGTCAGCTCGGCCTTTGCCGGATCATGCACGAATTCGATCACGCATTCGCCGAGTGGCGTCTGGCTGGTGGCGGTGCTGACCGGGCCCTCCGCGGGATCATAAATAATGCTGTACTCGGCACGCCCCAGTTCTTTCATGCGGCTCAGGATTTCACTCGTCACGCCCGGGAAGGTGCGGCTCGTGGACATCAGCATGCCTCCGATCTTCGGTGGTCGAAGCGTTCATCTGCGCGGATAACGCCGCTCCAAATCGTCGAGGAAACGGCCGATCTGCCGCATCGCGGAGTGGCCGGCCCAGCGCGACAGCAGCCTCGATCCGCCGGGCGCGAGGACGACGGCGCCGGCGAGCAGGAACGGGGTCCCGAGCACGCCCGGCACGACTAGGCCAACCACGCCGGCGGTTATCAGCAGCCAGCCGGTGTCTTTCGGCAACTGCTCGATGCGGACTGGGGTAAGCTTGTGGACAACAGTCTCCTTTTGCGCCGGCTCGGACACCGGCGCGGCATTTCTCGAGGAAGCTTTCTTCATCTGCCCGTTCTGATCTCCGCGCGCTCGGTGTTCGCCACGAGCGGCTGACCCGGCGCCGGCTCGCCATCCCCGTACCAAGCGTCATCGAGCCGCATCTCCGCGGTCTTACTAAGCGCTCGCTTCGCACTATTGTAAGCCAAACTGGTGCCGAAGTTGGAAAGGAACACCGCTGCCATCGGAGTGAACCCGAACGCGAACGCGCCGGCCACGCACAGCAGATTGGGCACCATGACCGCGTACCGCGTGCGCTTCTGCCTTCTGGCGCTGTCGCGCGCCAGCGCGCAAAGCGCCGGCAGTGAGGCGATCGACGGGGCCAGCAATACAATATCCGAAGGTCCCGGCTCCCACCCGGCATCCGCCGCGGCGTCTACTGCGGCGAGGCCGATCGACAGACGCGCCTCGCGCGCTACTGGCGCATTCGCCAAACAATCGCCGATATAGGCGGCGGCAACCGATTGTCGCCTCAGATCACGGAGCAAGCGAATTTTGTCGCTGGCGCTCATATTGGCACAATAACGATCGATGCCGAGCCGTTTCGCGGCTCTCTGCTCGGACGTCATGAACACGTGCAGACCACTCCGGTTCAGACGTCGGACCACTTCGGCAGCATCAGGGCGGCCATTGCGGGCAAAGCGCACCCCGGCGATCGCCCTCCCATCCACCTCGACGGTCAGCGGGGGCGGTGCCGCTCCGGCAACGACCGGGCGCCCGCGCAGCCGTAGTAGGCGATCGCCGAAGCCGATGGCGACGCCATCGCCGTTTATCTCTTGCAGCGCGGCCCGCCGAACGACAAGCCCCCGCGCGCGGCAGGCGCGGGCTAGCGCCGGGCCACGTTCGTCTCCGAGCCAGATGCCGGCGGCGGCAATAGCCGGCAATAGCCGAGCCTCGTCAAGCCATTTCGTTCGCACTTCTGCGGCGTCGCAAACGACATGATGCAATGCCTCATGGTCGTCGAGAACGATCCAGGTAGTCGCGGCGAGCCGTCTGAGCGCATCGCCGGTCCGGAGCACGGCGCCGCTGCGCATGGCGAACCTGACGTCGCGCAATGTCCCGAGCGGCGTCGCGAGGCCGACCCCCGTCGCATAGTCGGGACTGAGGATGGTACCGGCGGCGGTCACGTCGGCGACGAGGAGGCCCGCACCTGCGGCAAGCAATGTCGGCGTCACCGTCGGATTGGCGAAATCCTCGGCATCCCGGTTCAATGCCTCGGAGTGTTGCGGCGGCACCGTGGTCTTGATTAGCGTCTGCACGATCCGCGCCGCCCTCGTGTCGTTGCCCGTACGCAGCGTCTCGATGTCGAGGGCGCCGGCGAGCAGCCTGCTGCCGGCGAGGACCGGATCGCCCGTGATCCGGCGCACCGGCTCCGGTAGTCCCCCGAGGAAACTTTCATCCACCAGCGCCGCGCCAGTGAGCACCCGACCGTCGACTGGGACGTGCTCGCCGGTGAGCACTCGAACCCGCTGCCCGGCCGCGACTTCCGGCCTGGGAACGAGGCGCACGACGCCGTCGGCAACGAGCACACGCGCCTGTTTGGGCAGCGTCGCGGTCTCGTCGATCAAGGCCTGGTTCTCGACCTCGACATCCTGTCGATAGCGATGTTCCCAGTAGCGAAAGATCCACGACAACAAGGCGGCGGCCAGGAACTGCCCGCTGGAGAGCCTCGCGCCGACAGCGCAGGTGTATAGCAGCGGGAGGCCAATCTTGCGCTCGCGAAGCTGAGAAGCGGCGGCGCCAAAGGTCCCGAGGCCGGCGAGGACGAGCAGGCCGGAGGCGACCGGCGCCACTAGTGGCAGGGCGAACTCGCCCACGGCGGCAACGCCGACCATGACATTCTCCAGCCCGAAATTCACCGGCTCCGGCGAAGGCACAAGGTGTAGGGTCTCTCGCCCGAGGATCTCCGCCTCGGCAATCCGAATAAGCTGCAGTGCTGCAACTGCGTTCGGATCAAAGCGCACGCGCAGCTCTCCGGTTACTGTGGCCTGGATCACCCCTGGTACGGCCCGCAATGCGTTTTCGACCCGACGCGCGATCACCTGATTGCGTTTCACTGCCGGATGGCGGGCCGTCAGGTACGCGTTCGCAATATTCAACTCATCGAAAATCGAGATGAGGCTGGAATGGCGATACAAGGTGACCGGCTCACCATCGGTCCAGTGCGGCAACTCGGTCTCGTTCACCCCGGCAGCAGGTTCTGCGACCGCGTCGGCGAGCCGGGTCAGGAAGCTCCCCGGGTCACCGTTCGCCAATCGATAGTTCACAATCGCAGTCGCTCGAGCGGGATCGAGCGCCAATGAGTGAACTTCGCTGAAAGAAAGCACCCGCCGCGCGAACCGACGTGCCAGCGACTCACCGGCCGGCCCGAAGACGCGGGCGTCGGTGATCTCAAGGGTACCCGGACGGGCTCGCGCGGTGGGACGCCCCACCCCCGTGGTCAAGCGAGCGTCGCTCCGGCGTAAGGCTGAAGCTCACCACTCGCGACCATGTCCTCGAGCCTCGCCGTGATGTTCGCGTCATCGGCGTCGAGCACATCGAAGACATCATGCAGCTTCCGCCGTCGTCGGTCGATCTCGTAGACGAGATAGCCCAGCGCGAGTGCACTCATAAAAATGGCAGCGTAATCCGACCACCTCTCCGGCATCCTGTTCCCTTCCGCTCCGTGGTTACTCGCCGATCTCTCGCGCCTCGTGATGCAGGATGATCTCGATCGCACCCGCCAATCCTTCACGCCGGAGGTCGGTGCGAATTTCGGCCTCGAGATCGGTCGACTGGCGATGCGTGCTGAGGAAACGGGTAAAGTTCTGCAAAGCTAGGAGAGCCTGCTGCGGCGTGCGCAAAAGGCCGAGATGCAGCCGGAAGCCGTGGAAGTCGGAGGTCCCGCTCTCGCTCATCGCAGCCAGGTCGTGCACGGCGATGAGAGGCTCCCGGCCAATCCGCTCCTGGTGGTGACGTATGAACTCGATCGACTGTTCCCTGCTGAGGACATAGATCGGGTCGTCTTTCTGCAGATCGCGGATCAGTCCGAAATTCTCCTGAAGGACTCTGTGCGCCGCTGAATTCCACCCCGAATCGACTACGAAGATGCGAAAACGCGGCGCTGCGACCTCAGTGCGTCGAGCGTCGAGGGTCCGCGCGGGAACCTCGGTTGGGCGCGACGCGACACTTTCGCGCGGTGTACGCGCCTCGACCCTAGGCCGCCGCGGCGGCCCCGATCCTCTTGGAGATCTCGCCATCAGCAGGCCTCCATAGTCGGCTCACGAACTGCACAATCCGGACGACAGTCCAAACGACGACGATGATGACTATTAGCGTTATCATCCCATGCCTCCTGCGTGCGCTTAGTAAAAGCCAAGTCCATGGCGCTGTCAATCGGCGGCGAGCGCTGCACGATGCGGATATCGAGCGGCGGCGTCCGATGGCGCCGGCGACACCGTCCGTACGAGTTCGGCGCTGAAGTCAGCCGGTCGCAGCTGCGAACCGACGTCGCGCAGAAAGCCGCTCTGCCGCAGCTCCATCTCGAGGAGATGCCGTCGCTCTGCTTCGAGCTGGGCGACCCTGCGCATCGGCAAAAGGCCATTGGCGAGCGCGGCCAAGGCCGCAACATTGTTGGCCACCACCGATGCGCCAATGCCGAAGCCCAATGTAAACACACCTGCAACGCAGGCGAGGTTGGGGCCGAGAATCATCAGCCAGCTATTGCGGACATTGCGCTCGAGATCGCGGGCGATGTCGCGCAGCTCGCACAACTTGCCGAGGCCCTGCTCCATGAATACGACATGTGCAGTATCGGTGGCGATCGAGGTCGCTCCGCGCAGCGAGATCGAGACATTGGCCTTCTTCAAGGCGATTGCATCATTGATGCCGTCGCCGACAAAGCAGACTTTGCGGCCTTCCCGCTGCAACTTTTCGACGTAATCGGCCTTGTCGGCGGGCAGCACCTGGGCGAAGTAGCGGTCCATCCCGAGCTCCTCGGCGAGCCTGCGGGTCGGCGCCTCGTGGTCGCCGGAGATGATCGCGATGTGCTTAATGCCGCGCTCGCGCAGGCCCTGGACGATGCCGCCGACCTCGGGCCGTATCGACGCCCGCAGCTCGAGCGCGCCGCCGAGCTCGTCGTCGACGGCGACCATGACCATTGTGTGGCCTTCGCGATGCACCTCGTCGAGGGCGCCTTCCACCTCTCGCGTCAGCGGCACACCCTCCAACTCCAGGAAGCGCCGGCTGCCGACGCGTACTCGATGTCCGTCGATGCCCACCGTGATGCCGTAGCCGACCTTGTATTGGGTCGCATCGGTCAACGGCAGGCGCAGGCCCTCCTCCTCCGCCTTCTGCAGGATGGCGAGCGCTATCGGGTGATGAAACCGCCGCTCCGCCGCCGCAGCGAAGCGGAGGATCTGCAGCGGATTGAGGCCATTGGCGCCAATGATTCGCCCGACCTCCGGCCGCTCGCGCGTCAACGTGCCGGTCTTGTCGAAGAGCACCGTGTCGACCTCGCACAACAGGTCGAGTGCGCGCCCGTCTTTGACCAGAACACCCTTCTGCGCGCAGAGCGCCAATGTCGACAACATCGCTAGCGGCGCCGCCATTCGTATGCCGGTGCCGAGGTCGCTATTGACTACCGCTACCGCGCCGGGCGGGCCCAATGTGGTCAACGCGAGCCCGCCCAGACAAAGGGTCGGGATTACGGCCTTGTCGGCGAGCCGCTCGCCCTTGTGCTGCGAGGCCAGCTTGTAGCCGGCGCTGTCGTTCAGGATCTGGGCGATCCTCGCGGTCGCGGTCTCGCTGCCCGATTGCTCGACTGCGACATGGACCTTGCCGGCGACCATCACGGTCGATGCGAAGACGCGATCACCGACACCTTTCTCGGCCGGCACCGACTCGCCGGTCAGTGCGTGCTGGTCGATCATCGCCAGTCCATCGACGATGATACCGTCCACCGGCACCATCTCGCCGGTGTGGACAGCGACGACGTCGCCCTTGTCGAGCCGGTCGAGCGGGACCTCGAGCTCGATGCCGTCCTTGACCAGCCAGACGTAGCGCGGCTGCTTGCCGAAAGCCCCCAGCAGCAGCTTCTTCGAGTTGTCCTCGGTCCGGCGGACCAGGTAGCGGCCGACCGATAGGCACCACGCAAGGATGGCACCCGGGAATACTTGCAAGGTCGCGAGGCAGCCCATGACGACGATCGAGTCGAGAACGTCGACCCCCAGCCGCCGCTCCTTGAAGAGCACCTCGTAAGCGCCACGGAAGCTCGGGATCGCGGTATAGGCGAACACCGCCGCCGAGACCGGAAGCAATGCCGGCATCGCGAACTGGGCGATTGCAGCCAGTGGCAGTGACGTCGTACAGATCGCGAGGTCCAGATCGAGCCGATCGAGCCGGTCGGGATGTTCGGCGTTGGCCAGTGCACCGTCGAGTATCTCGATGATCTGCACCGGGCCGAGCTGGCGCGGGTCGTACTCGATCTTGGCGCAGCAGTCGCGCGAGCTGGTCTCGTAGCGGTCGACCCCGAGCACGCTCATCAGCTCACGCTCGACAGCTTCGCACAAGACAGCCTTGCGGTAGAGAACCGGGTTCTCCAGTTTGATCGCGCCGATGCGCTCGCTCACCACCCGCCAACCCGTTATGCGTTGCCCGTAGCGGTGGTAACGGACCGCACCGCGTTGGTCTCGAGCCGTCAGAGCGGATGATATCTCCATACCCGGGTCACAGCTGGGCCCGGCATCCAGTAACGCCGCTACGTGCTCAAGGACCTGGCGCGGGCTGTATTGCGCGGCATCGAACCGCAGCTCGATCGCGGGCGTCGCACCCTCGGCCATCGCGCGAGCGATCACCGCGCCGTCGATCTCCGGTGCGAGAAAGACACGCCCGATGAAGCGCCGGCAAGGCAAGCCGTCCGAGTCGGCGAACAACCGGGCGCTCTCGATCCGGATGACACCGTCGCCCGGGAAGACGATCCTAACGTCGACAGCGGGGCAGACGTCACTGCCGACGGGCTCGTCATACATGATCTGATCCCCCGTTGTCGGTGACACCTATATTGCGGACATGCCGTAAGTGCTACGCCCGCAAATCAGCTGCCGCTGAGTTCGTCCATCGCCGCTCCTCCGCCGTCGCGGAACCCGTGCATTAACGGGTTCTCTTGAGGCAACGACTGAGCAACGAACACCGCGGCGTAGACGACGCCATATGCCAGTGCGTAGGACCCGCTGTAGATCATCCGCGACATGGTCTGCAGCATGTCGGACCCGCCTTCGCCCGCCTCCGTCGGGGCAGCGTGCTCCGAATCTTTTCCCGCCACATCTTTCGACGCCGCGGGAGTCGACCGCGTCGCGGGCTCGCGGGCGGTGGTGGTTGTCATTGCCATACCAAGATCCTCCAAAACTGCATCCAAGCTGCATTAGGTCAAAAGGTTAGCAGGGCAGCTTCCGCCCCGCAAGCGAACCCGGTGGTGCGCGAGTATGTCGCACAATAAGGCATGCCGCCTAGAGAAGACCATGGATTGCCCCGAGCAGGCCGCATGCGCAAGTAACTGTCGCGGCGGTAACGACAAGGCTCAGATACCAACCGCGCAACCGGTTGGGGCCCGGCAAGCTCGAGGCGGCGAGGACCACCAGGAAACCCAGGACCATCGGCAGCAGGAAGACATTGACGATCTGTGCAACGATGGTCAACCAGATGAGGTTCGGTATCGTCCCGGCAAGTGCTGCTCCCACCAGCACGCAGGCGGCATAGACACCGTAGAACCAAGGCGCGCGGAACGGCTGAGCGTCCGGCGTGCGGCGGTACCCGGCAGCCTCCCCGAGCGCCCAGGCGAGCGCCAGAGAGCATACGATCGCAGCGACCATCGACGCGCCGAGAACGCCGAGACTGAACACCAGGCGTCCGACGGTCGCGCCGAGGTGGGGTATGAGCGCCTAGCTGATCTGACCGACGCTGTCCAGCGAGGCCTGCTGATAATTGCCGCCGAAGGTCGTGGCTGCGACGAACAGAACCGAGGCGCTGACCAACTGGGTCAGCACTGCGCCGAGGGCGGTATCCCCGCGCGCCGCACTGTAGTGCCGATGGCCGAGCCGCTTTTCGGCAGTGGCGGATTGCTGGTAGAACACCATCCACGGGTTGAACACCGCGCCGATCAGAGCTGCCCCCAAAAACCAAAAATCGTTATTGCCGATGGGTATGTCGACCACGTCACGCGCCACCGTCGCGAAATCGGGACGCGTCGTCGCGGCGACCAGGAGGAACGCGAGCTCGAACGAGCCGATCAAGATTGCCGCTCTCTCGACGCGGCGATAGGACCCGGACAAGACGATGACCAGCAGAGTCGAGGCTGCGAGGGGAAGGGTCAGGTTGCGCGAAATTCCATAGAGCTCGCCGATGCCGGCCACTGCCGCGAATTCCGTGATCATCGAGCCGGCGACCGCCACCGCAAGCCCCGCCGCCGAGACCCACGCCCACGGATGCCCAAAGTGGTGGCGAACGAGTTCGCTGTACCCTCGGCCGGTAAAGATGCCAAGCCGCACCGCCAGCTCCTGAACCATGTAGAGAACGGGGATCAGACCCAGCAGCAGCGGCAACAACCGATAGCCCCAGCGGGCTCCGCTCTGAGCTGCCGTCACCACGTTCCCCGCATCGGTATCGGCCAGCATGACCAGGATGCCCGGCCCTATGCTCGCGACGACCAGCAATAGCGATCGCGGTTTTGCTGCCACCTCGGCTCGGTCGGGCACGCGCTCGTACTCCTCCTGGAAGGTTCTCGAGTGGCGGCTCGATAGCGACGAAACCGCGCCCGGCCGGTCGCTCAGTCGGTGCCCAACTCGTCAATGGCCGCCTGCCCGCCGTCGCCCAACCCATTCATCACCGGGTTCTCCTGGGGCAGCGACTGGGCAATAAACACCGCGGCATAGACGATGCCATACGCCAGGACGTACGAGCCGGTATAAACGGCGTGCGAGATAGCTTCCAGCGCCTTGGGCCCGGCCTCGCTCGCCGACTGCTTGACCTGGGCGACATGCTCCGAGGCCGTCGTCGCGGCGTCCCGCATGGCATCGGCGACCGAGCGCATTGCGGCTTCGTCGGCGGCGGTGGTTGTCGTCGTGGCCACGGCTATGTCCCCCAAAGTGTACTATCCACAAAGATATCGGAGCTTATTCACGGCGGCAACTACGTCCATCAGCCTCGCACGCCAGCACTCGAGCAGCATCTACCAGCAATTGTTGATGTCAGGCAACCACCCGCGCTTTCGCATTCTCGTTTTAGCAGGTCGCGCCGCTCAGCAGCGAGGCGATCCTGTCGCAGCGGGCGACGGCGTGGGAGATCGCGTGGAAGCCTTCTAGATCCCTCGGTGGGGCAGCCAGATGAAACCAATCGGAATCATTGAGCTCTGGAGCCCAGATCTGATGCGTCTGCAGCAGATAGACCCCGTAGAGCGCCCCAAATCTCTTCTCCCCTTGTGCCGTGAGGCTCTGGTGCACGGTGTAGGCCCCGAGCACCGCGTTCATGACCACCGCGGTTTCGATCAGAGCCGACAGGTAACCTGGTCGGGCGACGACGTCCGGTCCCAGCGTCTCCTGTAGCGCGTGGGCGGATGCCTGAACAATGACGAAAGAGCGGTCGAGGATTCCGCGCAGGTCATCCTTCGTCGCCAGGGGCAGACAGAGCTCCGGCCGCAGGAAGATATCCACGGCGGCAGAGATCGCGCCGCAGCCGCTGTGGCCAAGGACGACAATCGCCTTCAGGCTGTCGTCGAGGTGATCGACTGCGTAACTCAAACTGCCGAGCACATCGCTGCCGAGCCCGTTGCCGGCGATACGGATGACAAACAGATCGTTGGGGCCCTCGCTGAAGATCAGTTCGATTGGAACCCTGGCGTCGGCGCAGCCGATGACCGCCGCGAAGGGCCGTTGCTCAGGTGCGCCGGGCTCGCCGGGAAGCAGGCCAAGATGGCGCGGGTCGAGCCGCATGATCTGCCGATCGGTGCCGGCGCCGCTCGTGATTTGGTCGAGCAGTGTCGCGAAGCGCCGATTGCCCTCTTCGAGGCGCCGGCGGGCGGCCTCGGCGTTCGCCGGAGGTGGCGGCGGAGGCACAGTGCTCGAATGGTAGCTATAGGTGATTTCGACACTCTTCATCGAACTTTCCTCGGATGGCGGATCGATCGGCTGTCCAAGCCGGACGCTGAGCCTTATTCTCCGACCGCGCAACCGGATTGGAGGAGTGCGGCGCGATGAGAATGTGCAGCCCACCGGCAACCCCAAGGGGCAGGGTGATACTAACTCAGAAGAAGGCCGTGGTTCGGATCGTGAACACCGCGGCAGGGCCCGCCCCGGGTTTCAATGCCGGGTCGAAATAGAGCTGAATGTCGGGGGTGAGCCGCAGACCCTTGAAGACCGTGTAGCTGTAGTAGAGCTCAGCTCCCCACTCCGCATTGCGCGCGGGTTGGCCCACTGCTTTCAGATTGGTCTTGTCCCAAAAGATGCCGAGGCCGACCTGGTCCAGCTTGTTGCGGTGGATTGGATCGTTATAGATCCCACCCCATGCGACCGAGGTCTCGATCGGGATCGCGGTTCCGCTCGCACCGTTGGCACGCAGGAAGAGACCCCATTTCGCATCGATGTTCTGCACCGCGCTGAAAGACACGCCCAGGCTGTTGCTCGGCTGCTGTGGCACAGAGGGCTGGCTGTATCCAATTATGTCATAGGTTCCTCCGCCAAGAAGATTCGGCGCCCACTCGCCAGCCACGAAGTAGGCGTATTTGCCGGTCGAGAAGCCGCGCGCCGTTAACGTGTCGCCGGTGACATTGGTGGCGCCCTGGAATCCGCCTGCGAAAGTGAATTGTTGGTCCGGGGTCGCTGCCTGAGCATAGGCCCCGAGGGCCCCGTACGGATAGGTCTGGGTGGCGTTCTGCGCCAGCGGATAGCTGATGAAGTTGGTTTGAACATTACCGGCATATTGATTGCTGTCATAAGCAGCAAAAGTGTATTGACCGACCGTTACGGACAACCAACTCCAGGCATCGGGCAAGGTGTGCGTGTACGCGAGCTGGTTAAACTGACGCACATTCGTTGTCTGATCATTGGGTGGAGTGATCAGGCCGAGCCGAGCTTGTTGCGATACGGTAATAGTCTTCGTCCAAAACTGGGTTTGCTGCATCGTATAAGTGAACGAGCCCGATCCGACCGTCGTATCTTCAAACGGGCTCCAGATAATGTTTGGGGTATAGACCATTTGGACTACACCGGGTCCGCCGTTCGGCGCCCCCCATTGCGGGATTATCGATACTTGCATCGAATAGTGAAGATCATAGTCGCGTCTTAATTCTTTCTTGAACCCGCGGTATTCGTCGTGAATATCGTTGAGGACCTTGGTGATATCCTGCATGAAGTCGAGGGATGGGGCTTCGATCTCCAGGTCGATAGGTTTATGTTTGGGCCGTGCTCCCAGTAATCCGACGGAAGTGTCGCCGGATTGGGCTTGCGCCTGCGCCATTGCCGAGCTCCCTGTGAGATCAACCATGATCAGCGCCACCGAGGCCGCAATGACCGCTCGTCCGGCAGAACGTGCCTTGCGACGTGAAACGGGCCCGGTTTGCGGCACCCCGGGTGCCCGAGTCTTGGCTGGAAGCTTGTCAGGTCGGGCTGGGTAGGAAATAGAAGAGCACCCCGATCAAGCCGTATAGAACCAGCATCTGCACGCCGCTGAGCCAGTTGGCTTGGCCGTCCTGCGAAATTTGGCTGATGACCAGCACACTGCCAAAGATCGCCGCCACCTCGGCAGTGGAGAAGAGAATGTTGACCGGATTGCCGAGAAAAGGCGAGACGATGACCAAAACAGGAACGACCAGGAGGGCAATTTGAGCGGCGGAGCTTATGCCGATCTCGAATGCGAGGTCCATCTGGTTCGTCTGCGCCACTTTGACGGCGCTGAACAGCGCAGACACGTTGCCGATCAAGGCGACGACAATGACACCGATAAAGAGATCGGTCCAGCCGAGGGTCTGTTTGACGGCATCGACCGAGTCGGCGACGAAGTCCGAGAGAAGAGCCACCAGCAGGCTTGAGACGGCGAGAAGCCCGATCGCCAAGCCCGTGCTCATCGCAGCACTGCTCGGCTCGGGCGGGTCGGGCGCTGCGGCCCTGGCTTCAGGGGTCCGCGCCCTTGCCCGCTGCGCGATGTGAACCATTGCGGCGGCGTAAAGGATCAGGAGCAGGACGCACAGACCGATCGAGATCTGCTCCACATAGTCAGTGGACATCTGCGGCGTCGGCAGCTGCAGGCGAGAGGCGGCGTAGATCGACGGCAACAGTACGGCGACGGACGCGATCATCAGGCTGGCGCCGGCATCCTGTGCGCGCTCCATGGAGAACCTGATCCGGCCGAACCGCAGTCCGGCGACCACCATCGCCGCCCCGTTGACGACCAGAATGTTGCTGACGATGGCTCCGGTCCAAGCCGCCTTGGCCAGCGGGCCCAACCCGTTGCGGATGGCGATGAGTCCGAAGATCAGCTCGGGAAGGTTGCCAAACCCGGCATTCATCATGCCGCCCCAGGTTGGGCCGATCCGGCCGGCCAGCTGCTCGGTCGCGGTGCCGATCCACGCCGAGGTCACGATCAAGCCGAGCACGGAAAACCAAAAAAGGAGCAGTTCGTTCTGCCACGCCGGAACGTAGTTGAGGGCGAACGCCAGAGGAATGAAGACCGCCAGCCAGTTGATCTTCTGTCGAGCGAGATCCCTCATTTCACACCATCCACGACGGAGGGTCAGGTGACATTGGAGATTACGTTGACCACGAAGCCGATGATTGCGGTAACGAAGAGAAACGAAAAGATCGCATGCACAAGGGTGACGCGGCGTATCCTCACGGAGGTGACGGTCACATCGGATGTCTGATAGCACATGGCAATCGTAAAAGAGTAATACATGAAATCCCAGAAGTCCGCGGTCTCACGTTGCGGAAACTCCAGCCCTTTTTGATAAATTAGTTTGCCATCGACGACTGTGTCGTCGTAGTAGAGACGCGCGTAGTGAAGACCGAAATAAATGTGAGCGAGGAACCAGGAGAGAATGACCGCCAGCAGCGACGTCGTCATGTGGAGATTGACCTCCCAACGCGGCCGGCCGCTTGGATGGTTGAGCATCGCGGCCACCCCGACGAGGCTGACTACCGACAGCGCAATGACGACGATCAATGTGAGGATATTGTTCGGCTCGCCCCGGCGCGACAGCGCGGCTGCGTCCTCGGGTGAGGCCCGCCTCATCAGGGCGCCGGTCAGCACCAAATACACGCCTACGCCAGCATTATATGGTATCAGCAGGTTGAGCTCGTCGGGCAGGCCCCTGGTCAGCAGATAGGCGACGACGACGGCCACGATTGCGACGGTGATCCTCCCCTGCCGCCGGATGAGCCACGGCATACTGCCGCCAGGAGTGTGCGAGATCGGCTGTTCCATATCCCCGCATCTTTCGGCGCCGCGCGTGCCGATCTATGGCGGGCCGGCGCGCAGCGCTCCATCGGATCATGCCCGCCGTGCGGCGGGCAGGCAACGGCTCTCCGACTAACGGTTCGAGTCCTCGCCACCGTCGACGAACGCCGCGCTGGGCCTTGTCGCCGTTGGATCGCTCGGGCAAAGTAAGCGACTCGATTGACCAGGAGGGACAAATGGCGGCAAGAATCGTTGTGGGCGTATTCGAGTCCGAAGGTATTGCCGAGGACGCCCGCAATCGTCTGAAGACCGAGGGCGTGCCGGCCAGCGATATCGTTCTGAAGGTGCTCAAGGAAATCGGACCCATCCCATCGACGATGGAACCCGAGCTCGAAGCCTCGTTCCTCGGCCCGGTCATTCTCGGGAATTTCCGCGAGAGCTTTGCTCAATATATCCGCAACGGAGAGACGCTCATCTGCGTCCAGGCGCCGACTGACGAGCGTGTCGAGCTGGCGGTCGACACGCTCAAGCAATACGCCCCGATCGAGGTCAAGGTCGTCCCGGTCGCCGAGGACCCCAATCGGTGACGCCAAGCCGGGGCCGACGGTATGCTGCACAAGGGCGCAAGCCACAACCATCCCAACCAGACGCGTCGCGCCCACCGATCAGGCCACAACGCGGCAATAACGTGATTACGAGCGCGCCGATTGCGGCCGTGGCGGTGCCGTCATTGTCGAAGGCGGCGAGCTGCCCACCCGATCCCGGCTATCAGCGCCAAGACGCCAAACGCGGCGATCATGCTGCCATCGGTCAGCCAGAGCATCAGCAAGAACCCCCCGGCAGCGGCAATCGCAATATATTTGTTTTCGATCGGCAACTGCGCCCCCTCAAGGCGGCCTAACCCCCGACGTCTACGATCAGTCGGTCTCCTCCCCCTCACGCCCGAGCGCCTACTTCCCGGCGGCGACGGCGAGGACGGACCCCATGAATTGCGCCGGTGTCTGACCGGCGGCCGCGGCCTGGCTCCTCAGTTGGCGGTAGACCGTGGGCGGCACCGGTACATCGACAATGATCATCGACCCCGGCGGTAGATCGTACGCGGCGATTTGCTGCTGAAGCACCTGCACAAACCGATGCATCTGGCTCCAGCGCTGCGCACTGGTCAGCCCCGGCGCTTGGGCAACGAGCGGGCAATAGGCGGCGATCAGCCCGTTTGTCAGGTCTGCATTGGAGATAGCAGGCTCCTTCAGCTGCACCTGATTGATCAGCTCGCCGATCTCATTGGCGAGATCGGGGCCAGCGCCGCCAAGCAGCAGTTTCGCTCGCGCCGGGTCGCTCGTAACCTCGGGCACCCCCTGACCAATCTCCGGGCACTCAAGTCCTGTGGCGTGTGCGGACGTCGCCCACGCCCCTAGGAAAAGCGCCGAGAGCGCGGCCGACGCGACGAGCAGGATGCAGAGTCCGAGCCGCGCTGCGCAAAAGAAGGTCTTCATTTATTCCTCGTTTCCGCAACGGTTGGAAGGATCGCCGTGGCCCTAGACGTCCGATATGTCGGCCGACTATGCTGATTTGACGAAATTTGCGGGCTGATGAATTGCGGTCCGGCGACGCGTCGGAGGGTCGCGGACGGGGCCTCGCTCGACGGCATTTGGGAACCTCCGCATCCAACCTCTACGCAACATCGGCGCCCGGCATCCCGCTGACGCTGATTTGATCGGCGCCGACCCGGAACGTTCGCACGCGGCTGGTACTCCTGGGTGAGCCCGCCGCAAAATGCTACCATCCTCGAAGACGGAGAGACAATGAACCAGGCCGCGACCCTGTTCGTCAGCACCTTCACGACCTTGCTGGCGATCATCAACCCTCTCGAATCTCTGCCGGTGTTTCTCAGGTTGCTGCAAGGCAAGGACGAGCAGGCCCATCGGCTGGTTGCACGGCGGGCCTGCACCTACGCCACGCTGCTGCTGTTCTTCTTCCTGATTTTTGGCACGCTGCTGCTGGAGATCTTCGAGGTGCCGCTCAGCATGGTGCGGATCGTCGGCGGCATCATTCTGATGCGGATCGGCTTCTCGCTGTTCCTGCCGTCCGCCTCCGCCACCTCCGCCGTCGCCAACACTCCGGCTAGCGCGGACGCGGATGTCGCCTTCGTGCCGCTGGCGATGCCGCTGATGTTCGGCCCCGGGGCAATCGCCACGGTGCTCGGCATGGCGTCGCTGGTGCGGCATCCGTTGGCGCAGGTTCTCCCGTTGGCTGCGATCATCCTCGCCATCCTGGCGACGATGGGCGCGACCTATCTGTTCCTCGCCTATGCCGACATAATCTTGGGCCGCATCGGCCCGCGCGGGATCGACGCAGCGACGCGCATCGTCGGCTTCTTCGTCGCCGCTATGGGCATGGGACTGATCTTCCACGGCGTGACGGAGGCGATCCAGACATATTTGCCGTCAGCGACGCGCTGATAAGCATTGTCGGTTGCGGTTATGGCCTACGCCCTGCTGCTGTTTATTCCGGTATCCCTGGCGCTGCGCCACCTCTTCGACGCGCCGCCCGGGTCTTCCTCACCGGTGCTGCCGCCATCACCGTGCTCGCCGATTGGCTTCGCCGCGCCACCGATCAGCTTGCGGAGCGCGCCGGCAGCACCATCGGTGGGCTGCTCAACATCAGCTTCGGCAACACCGCCGAACTGATACTAGCCCTCTTCGTCCTCTCCCGGGCGCACACCCGGGCCAGCCAGCGCACCGCCGATGCTCATGCCCGTCTGCTGAGCCACGCCGACCGCCAATCGTCGCGGCGATCGCCGTCGCCGGCGCGCAACCTGCGGCGATGAAACGCGCGAAGCCGCCGATCTGACAAGAAATCGCCATAGCCGCCGCCTCCCCCTAACCGAATGGGAAGACGCGCTTCCAGTCGTTCTTCATGCTGATGATCGCCCATCCCTGCTTCTTCGCCATGTCGTACATCTCCTGGCTCAAGGTGCCGATCTTGGTGTCAGGCAGTCCCTGCGCCGGACCGTACGCATATTCGCGTGCTGCATCGTCGTGCACCACCACCGCCGACAGCCGCGCGCCGGTGCCTGCCTTCACGTACTCCAACATCTGCTGGTCGTCGGAGGAGGAATTACCGAAGCCGCGTACGGCCGGCGCCCGTACATCAACCAAAAGTTCTCGATTTTTCCGGCTTCCAGGTTATCGAGCACCAGTTTGGGCTCCCTGGTGAGGAGCGGCCGTTGGTCCTTGTCGTAGCCGTATTTGAATGCCTGCTCGGTGCCGGCCACCTGCTCGGGGGAAATGCCGTAAACCCGGTCAGAGTACTCGCGTACGAAGCCCGCACTGCCGCCGGTCGCGATGAACGTCTTGTAGGCGTTGGCCCGTAGGTAGTGCAGCACCTCCAGCATTGGCTGATACACCAGTTCGGTGTAGGGGCGGTTCCAGCGGGGATGCTTGGCCGCGGCCAGCCACTTCCTCACATCGTCCCTGAACTCCTCCACATTCATCCCGCTCTGGGTCGCGAGCAAAATCTCGAACAAGTCCCTCATCGAGAGCTTCGCGATGGCCTCGCGATCGCCGTAAAGAATGGTCTTGAACGGTTCGCGGTCCTTCAGCTCCGGCTTCTCCTTTACGAGCGGGCCAACATGCTCGAGGCAATAGACGAATTGCGTGTAGACCGGATGCTCGACCCAGAGCGTGCCGTCCTGATCGAATTCAGCGATGCGCTCGTCCGGCGGCACGAAGTTCGGGCTGCCTTTCGTCGTGGTCGCCCCGACGAACTCCATGATCGCCTGCTTCGCCGGACCGTCGTTCCACGATGGCAGAACGCCGGCACGGCACTTGCGCCTTTGCCGCGGTCGCGACGACCACCCCTGACAGGGTTGGAAGCGCCGCCGCGGTCGAGAGCAGGACACGGCGGCTGATGCGGGAGGAAGGAAGGGTCGGCTTCATGTACGATCCTTTGGAGCGATTACCCGAAATCGACGTCGACGATCGTCTGGGTCTTGGGCTCGACATAGACGATGCCTCGCGAGCCATCGGGGCGCTTGGTCTCCATCAACCAGCCGTTGCACAGTTGCAGGACCTTGTTGGTCAGTGAGTATCCCTGGGCAGAGATCATGGCGCTCATCTGGTTGAGTATGCGCCAACATGAGCGCTGTGAGAGGGACAACCCGTGCGGCGGCTGCCAGGTCTATTTTCATGGCTCTGTCTCCGAATGGGGTGACGTAGAGCGGGCTGAGGCTCCCGCATATAACCGCTACTGCTGCCTTACCATCTCGACGTCCGGTTCTGTGGGTCAGGGAGCAGAAACGACATCGTAGTATGTCCCATTGGCGCCGTAATATGGCCTGAACCAGGATCCGTAGCAGCTGTAATAGGTGATGCCGCCATACGGAGAGTAGGCGCACCCGGCCGGCAGGGCCGAGTAGACCGCGCCGAGGGGGTAGTAGCCGCTCGCTGCGGCGGCCCCGGCAACGGCGGCGCCTGCTACGGCGCCGACGGCCGCGCCCGCGGCGGCGGCTCCCCAGCCGCCGCAGGCGTAGCAGCCCACGCCTCCGTAATAGCCGTTGACGACGGCCGGCGAATGCACGCCGTACCAGCCGCTGCCGCCGTAGTAGCGGCTGCCGGTGGCCCAGTGGTCGTTAGGCCCAACCGCTGCCCAGCCGTCGTAATTGCCGGCGGCGTGGACGCCGCTGGTGCTGGCGCCGTGCCATCCATAACCGTTGCCGGTGGCGCCCCAGGCATGGCCGCCCGCGGTGACGCCGCCGGCTCCCCAGCGACCGCCGCCGCCAACGGCACCCCAATGACCGCCGAAGGCGCCTTCGTGCATCCCGCCCCAACCGCCTCCGCGAAAGAAGGCGTTGGCGGTCTGCACCGGTAGCCCTATCAGCAGCAAGCCGGCAAACAGCAGAGAGGACTTCCTCATCGCACGACCTCCTTCGTTTACGGCTTCTGCGGGGTTTCCATGTCGGGGTTTTTGAATTCGATGCGCGGTGCCTTGAGTGCCAGTGGCAAGGCGAAGGCACCCGCGTTGATCCGGTCATTGAGGCGCCAGTTCGAAAACTCGATCTCGTAGCGCTTGTTGCCTGGTTCCTTCGGGTAGACGGCCCGCATCATGCGCGGCAATTTGTCGGCGACCCCGATCCAGATTTCCGCCTGAACGGTGTCGCTGGCAACCGCCACCATGTCGGTCAAGGTACCGCCGATGACGTCGGAGCGTCCGACCACGAAGGCCGATTTGAGAGTCTCGGCGATGTCCTTGTACGGGTCGGCCACGATGAAATCGACAAAGGGAAAGTAGATCGCGGCCTTGTCGTACGCCGCCTTCACCATCGCGTCGATCGTCGGCGGTGCATCGGCCATGGCGGCGAGTTTCATCGCCGGATCGTATGCGATCATCGTCTTGCCGTCATAATAGAACTCTGTCGGCGGCCCGTCGCCCGGGGTTACCACCCGCAACTTGTCGGGGCGCTGCACCGTCACCTGCGAGGTCGTCGTATAATAGAGCGGCTGGCCGTTTATCGCTGGTGATTCATAGGTGCTGACCGCGGTGAAGCTGATGGTCTTGGCCGTGGCGAGCTTTTCGCTCATGGCCTTGAGGATGGCGAGCGCCGCGGGTTCGATCGCCGGTTGTGGAGCGGGCTGTCCCGTCGGTGCAAGCGGTGTCGCCGGGGCAGGCGAGGCCGTCGCCGGCGGTTGCTGGGCGCCGGCGGTCCCGGCTGTAATCATCGCGAGGGCCAGCGCCACAGCGAGGCGGATTTTGCTGATGGGTATCATGGTTCGGCTCGACATCAGAAGATGAAGGTGAACTGGCTGCGCAATTGCCAGCTCGGTCCGGTCTGGCTTGGGTGGACGGCGTTGTAATAGGCGCCGAGCTGGAGATTGATCGGCAATTTGTCGAACAGCTTGATGACCCGCCCGACCCCGACGCCGACTGGGACCACCCATTGCTGGCCGCCGCACGCGGCTCTCGCACTCCCGTTGACAGGGCAGTTACTACCTCGTCCCGGCTGTCGGAAGGTCTCGGCAAAGCGTCGGTCGCAGGTGACGCCGCATTTTTGCGCGCGTCGCCCCTTCCGGCGCCGGGTCGCCGGGGCGGTCCCAATCCCGGCGAGACTTTTGCCATCACGACGTCTCCATCCTCGCAATCAACGTAGAACCACCGGCGCTGTCAATCGGCAGCAGCGGCCAATTCCCGATAGGGATGCAATGTACCGACGCGATCCATCGCCGCAATACTCCCTACCGGCGCTGGGTCGGCGTGGCGTGAGGCGTCCGCAGGTGCGGGCTGCGCGCCGTCCACGAGGAGGAAGCCGCTCTGTCGCAGCTGGATCTCGAACTGATGCCGCCGTTCGGCTTCGAGCTGCGCGACCTTGCGCATTGGCCATAAGCCATTGGCCAGCGCCCCCAGTGCCGCGACGTTGTTGGTCACCACCGATGCGCCTATGCCGAAACCCATGGTGAATACACCCGCGACGCAGGTGATATTCGGAATCAGGATCATGATCCAGCTGTTGCGGACGTTGCGCTCGAGGTCACGGGCGATGTCGCGCAGCTCGCACAATTTCCCGAGGCCTTGCTCCATGAATACGACATGGGCTGTGTCCGTAGCGATCGAGGTCGCCCCGCGCAGAGATATCGAGACGTTGGCCTTCTTCAAGGCGATCGCATCATTGATGCCATCGCCGACAAAGCAGACTTTGCGGCCTTCCTGTTGCAGTTGCTCGACGTAGTCGGCCTTATCGGCGGGTAGCACCTGAGCGAAGTAGCGATCCATCCCGAGCTCCTCGGCGAGCTTACGGGTCGGTGCCTCGTGGTCACCCGAGATGATTGCGATGTGGTTGATGCCGCGGTCCCGCAGGCCTTGGACGATGCCGCGGACCTCGGGTCGTGTCGACGCTCGCAGCTCGAGCGCGCCGCCGAGCTCGTCGTCGACGGCAATCATCACCATCGTGTGGCCTTCACGATGCGCCTCGTCGAGAGCGTCTTCGACCTCCGGCGTCAATGCGACACCCTCCAGGTCCATAAAGCGCCGGCTGCCGACGCGCACTCGATGCCCGTCGACGCCGACCGTGATGCCATAGCCGACCCGGTACTGGGTCGCTTCGGTCAACGGTAGGCGAAGGCCCTGCTCCTCCGCTTTCTGCAGGATGGCGAGCGCTATCGGGTGATGAAACCGCCGCTCCGCCGCCGCGGCAAAGCGCAGGATCTGCAGCGGTTCGCAGCCGTTAGCGGCGATCATCCGCCCGACCTCGGGGCGCTCGCGCGTCAATGTGCCGGTCTTGTCGAAGAGGACCGTATCGATTTCACTGAGAAGGTCGAGCGCGCGCCCATCCTTGACGAGGATCCCCTTCTGGGCGCAGAGCGACAGCGTCGACAGCATGCCGAGTGGTGCTGCCATTCGAATGCCCGTGCCGAGATCACTGTTCAGCGCCGCTACCGCGCCCTGCGGACCGATCGTCGCCCCGGCAACTGCACCTATGGCCAGGGTCGGGATCACCGCCTTGTCGGCG
>DATEQL010000043.1:0-5611 GCA_035272665.1 Allostellaceae bacterium | reverse complement strand
GGCAACACCGCAGAGAACGTCGCCCAACGCTGGCAGATCACCCGCGATCAGCAGGACGCCTTCGCCGCCGCCTCGCAGACCAAGGCCGAAGCGGCGCAAAAGGCCGGCCGGTTCAAGGACGAGATCGTGCCGGTCAAGATCACGACCCGCCGTGGCGAGACGGTTGTCGACACCGACGAGTATCCCAAGCACGGCACGACCGTCGAGATCCTGGCCAAGCTGCGCCCTGCCTTCGACAAGAACGGAACGGTCACTGCCGGCAACGCCTCCGGCATCAACGACGGCGCCGCCGCTGTCGTGCTGATGAGCGCAGCGGATGCCCAGAAACGCGGTTTGCGCCCGCTCGCCCGCATCGTCTCCTGGGCGACGGCCGGCGTCGATCCGGCGATTATGGGTACCGGACCAATCCCGGCCAGCCGCATGGCGCTGAAAAAAGCTGGCTGGTCGGCCGACGATCTCGACCTGATAGAGGCAAATGAAGCCTTCGCTGCCCAGGCATGCGCGGTCAACAAGGATCTTGGCTGGAATGTCGAAAACGTGAATGTAAACGGCGGCGCGATCGCCCTCGGTCATCCGATCGGCGCCTCCGGGGCACGGGTGCTGGTCACCCTCCTGCACGAGATGCAGCGGCGCAACCTACGCAAAGGTCTGGCCACTTTGTGCATCGGCGGCGGGATGGGCATCGCGATGTGCGTCGAGCGCGATTAGCAGGGGTCCAATAGGGAGGGGCGGATGCCTAGGGTGGCGGTTGTCACCGGCGGGACGCGCGGCATCGGCCGTGCGATCTCCTTGGCGCTCAAGGACGCCGGCTATCGCGTCGCTGCGGTCTACGCCGGCGACGACAAGGCCGCGCAGCAGTTCAAGGGTGATACCGGCATTCCCGTGTTCAAGTTCAACGTCGGCGATTTCGCCGCTTGTGCGGAGGGAGTGAAGGCGATCGAGGCGGCGCTCGGGCCGGTGGAAATCCTGATCAACAATGCGGGCATAACGCGCGATACGACGATGCACCGGATGAGCTTCGAGCACTGGAACGCGGTGATCCAGACGAACCTCACCTCATGCTTCAACATGACGAGGCAAGTCATCGAGGGGATGAGGACGCGGGGCTTCGGACGCATCGTCAACATCGGCTCGATCAACGGCCAGGCTGGCCAATTCGGGCAAGCGAACTACGCCGCCGCAAAGGCCGGAATGCAGGGCTTCACCAAGGCGCTGGCGCAGGAAGGGGCGGCGAGGGGTGTTACCGTCAACGTCATCGCTCCCGGGTATGTCGAGACGGACATGGTGCGCGCGGTAGCGGCGGACGTGCTCGAGAAGATCGTTGCCCGTATCCCGGTCGGCCGGCTCGGCAAGCCCGAGGAGATCGCTCGCGCGGTGTTGTTCCTCGTCGCCGACGAGGCCGGCTTCATCACCGGGTCGACACTGTCGATCAACGGCGGTCAACACATGTATTGATGCCGCTCCCCGTCTGGATCGAGTGCGGATTGACCGGAAGGGCTTGCTCTAGCATCCACGAAGACCTCGAATACCGCAGCGGTCGGCTGAGATGGTCCGGCGGGAGCGCGAGGGCGGCGGTCGGGCGAGAAGGGGTCAGCGCAAACAAAAGGGAAGGCGATGGCGCCACCCCGGCTGGTAGCTATCCGCTCGTCTTTGGGCTTTTCCGGGAGGACCGAATCAGACCTCCGGTCTCGCACCTGCCGATGCGACCTCTCGTACCGCACGATGCATGGGTCGATGATCCGGCCGATATCCAATACAACCGTCTCGTAACCCTTCCCTACCCCGCCCGGAGCGAGCGGATGTGGCGCCACGACGAAATTTACGATCTCGTCGTGGTTATCGGCTACAACATGGAGCCGGTTGTTCCAGGCGCAGGCAGCGCCATCTTTCTACACATAGTACGGTCGAATTTTGCCAAAACCGAAGGCTGTATCGCGGTCGACAGAGAGGTTTTGGTCAGTCTGATACCGCTATTGGGCCCGGGGAGCACAATCACGATCGGAGCCTGAGGCCACGGAGCTGCATCTCGCGCAGCCAGCGTTCGCCGCAGCGTGTCCATGTTAAGATGAACGATGTCGTCCGATGTCGTCGACCTCAGGGACTTCTACCGCACTAACCTAGGTCAGGTCGCCCGGCGCATGATCCGCCGCGCAATTCAACGCGTGTGGCCCGATCTGCGCGGGATGCGACTTCTCGGACTGGGGTACGCCACGCCGTTCTTGTCGGCGATCTCGGCCGAGACCGAGCGTACCGTGGCTCTGATGCCTGCCTCGCTCGGCGTGCTCGGCTGGCCTGCGGAGGGACCCAATCTGGTCACCCTCGCGGACGAGGGCGAACTCCCCTTCGCCGACTATTCGATCGATCGGGTCGTGGTCGTCCATGCCGTCGAGACCAGCGAGCAAATCGGGCCGATGCTGAAGGAGATCTGGCGCGTTCTCGCGGGCGGCGGACGAGTGTTGATCGTCGCGCCGAACCGGCGCGGCATCTGGGCCCGCCTCGACCGCACCCCTTTCGGATCCGGCCGGCCTTACACGATGTCGCAATTGTCCCAACTGCTCCGCGACGAACTCTTCACCCCGGTCGGGTCCGATACAGCGTTGTTCATCCCGCCTGTCCGCAAAAGGATGATGTTGCGCTCGGCGTCCGCCTGGGAGCGGATCGGGAAGCGTTGGTTTCCGACCTTTGCCGGCGTAGTGCTGATCGAGGCCACAAAACAGATCTACGCCAAACCGGCGGCCGCGCGCACGCCCCGCCGCCATCTGGTTTATACGCCAGCACCGCACGGTCTGTCCCGGCAAACTGTGCGCAAGTTGATCCGGACTTGATCGTTCTAGGCCGTCGTACTTCCGTCGCGGCGGCTCCCGGAAAGGACGAAAAGGCCTTGCTCGGCGAGCAAATTCGCCAAGCTTCCGTGGGGAACCAGAGAATAGGGTTGCCCATGACGGTCGAGGGTGACGCCGCGCTCGACGCGGACGCCGATTTCGTCGCACATCGCAACGAAGTCGCGGATCGTGCAGAGATGGATGTTGGGCGTTTCGTACCATGGATAAGTGAGCAGATGTGACATCGGCATTCGACCACAAAGCAGAAGGTGCAGGCGAATTCGCCAGAAGCCGAAATTCGGGAACGAGACGATGGCGCGCCGGCCGATGCGGACAAGGGTCTCGAGCACCTGGCGCGGCTGTCGGGTAGCCTGCAAGGTCTGGCTCAGCACCACGACGTCGAACGCGCCGGTCGGGTAGGCGTCGAGATCGCGGTCGGCATCACCCTGAACGACCGAAAGCCCGTGGCCGACACAGGCATTGACGCCGGACTGGCTCAGCTCCATCCCGCGGCCGTCGATATTCCTGTGCCGAACGAGATAGGCGAGCAGCGAGCCGTCGCCGCAGCCGATGTCGAGCACGCGCGCGCCAGGGTCGATCATTTCTGCGATCAGCCGCAGGTCGCGGCGGAGTTCCCCCGGGGCAACGACTACGGCTCCGGAAGGCGCTTTAGCGCCGCCGAAGTTCGGCTTGGGGCTTTTGCTCAGCGCGGACATCACCATGAGCGGGTCAACCCGCGGTGCTCGGCGCAACCGGTCAAAAAGCCGCGTAGCGTTTCGAACAGCTCGGGCTCGTGCAGCAGGAAGGCATCGTGCCCGTTGTCGGTTTCGATCTCGACAAAGCTGACATTCGCGGCCACAGCATTCAGCGCGTGCACCAGCTCTCGGCTCTCGGATGTCGGGAACAGCCAATCACTGGTAAAGGAGATGATGCAGAAGCGCGAGCGCGTGCCCTGGAAGGCGCTCGGCAACGACCCGCCGTGCTCGGCGGCGAGATCGAAATAATCCATCGCACGAGTGATGTAGAGATACGAGTTCGCGTCGAAGCGATCGACAAAAGTGCTGCCCTGATGGCGCAAATAGCTTTCGACCTGGAAATCGGCGTCGAAGCCGTAGGTGACGGCGCGGCGATCCTGCAGGTTACGCCCGAACTTGCGGTGCAGCGCCGCCTCCGAGAGATAGGTGATGTGAGCGGCCATCCGGGCGACGGCGAGGCCGCGGACCGGTTTGCGGCCGAGGCTCAGATAACGCCCACCGGACCAATCCGGGTCGGCCATGATCGCTTGCCGCCCGACCTCGTGAAAGGCGATATTCTGGGCCGAGTGACGCGCCGCAGCGGCGATCGGCACCGCCGCGAAAACACATTCTGGATAGCTCGCCGCCCATTGCAACGCCTGCATGCCGCCCATCGAGCCACCGGTCACGCAGAACAAGCTATCGATCCCGAGATGGTCGAGAAGCCACTTCTGGGCGCGAACCATGTCGCGCACGGTGATCACCGGGAACGACAACGCCCAGGGCTCGCCGGTCGCCGGGTTGATGTCCTGTGGACCGGTCGTCCCCATGCAGCCGCCAAGCACGTTGGCACAGATGACGAAATACCGGTCGGTGTCGAGCACCAAGCCGGACCCGACCATCGTCTCCCACCAGCCTGGCTTGCCGGTGATCGGATGCGGATCGGCAGCGTATTGGTCGCCAGTCAGCGCGTGGCAGACCAGGATGGCGTTCGACCGATCGGGGTTGAGAGTCCCGTAGGTCTGATACGCGATCGTGAACGGTCCGAAATCGATCCCGCAGTCTAGCTGTAGCGGCTCGCGGACGAGCAAGCGGTACCCGGGCCAATCCTGGTCGGGAGCTACGCGGAAGCGAGGCGAGATCACAGTCGACATCTAAACCGAAGCGATTGCTGGGCGGTCGGCCGGACCCTGGAACGTGTGGTCTCCGGCTCCCAATTCGGGGGCGGTAGGTAGGGATTCGTAGAGAGGTATGTCAACGTTTTCTTTGATTTTGTGCGGCCACAACTCTAGTATTATGCGCCCGCCGACAGCGATCGAGACTATGTCCGCCACCCCGCCCGATCTCGCAGAGCTGCGCCGGCGCCTCGACGAGATCGATGACAAGCTGCAGGACCTTCTGATCGAGCGGGCAGAGATCATATCGATGGTGGCGGCAAGCAAGAGGAACGGCAATCTCGCCGCATTTCAGCCGGAGCGCGAGGCTGAAATCATTCGCCGGCTCGTCGATCGGCACCGAGGGGATTTTCCGGTGGCGACGCTCGTTCGGATGTGGCGCGAGATGCTCGCGGCGACGGTGCAGCTGCAGTCCCTGTTTGCGGTCGCGGTCTATGCGCCGATCGAATCGCAGGGCTTTTGGGATCTGGCGCGCGACCATTATGGCAGCAACACGCCGATGTCGGCCTATCGCTCGATCGGCCAGGTAATCCGTGCCGTCACCGAGGGTCAGGCCTCGGTCGGCGTCCTGCCGATGCCGCAGGAGGGAGAGTCCGACCCGTGGTGGCGCCACCTCTTATCAAAGGATGAAGACGCGCCACGCGTCGTCGCCCGTCTACCGTTCGGTGCTCGCGGCAACGCGCGCAGCGATGGCGCCGATGCGCTCGCGATTGGCCGCGGCGCGCAAAAGGAAACCGGCGGGGATCGCACGTTGCTGGCGACCGAATCGACGGCGGACATCAGTCGCGGTCGGATCTTTCGTATCCTCTCGTCGCTCGGGCTGGTCTGCACCTTCTTTGCGTCTTACGAGCATGCCGGCAGCGCCCTCAACCTGATCGAG
>DATEQL010000042.1:0-4908 GCA_035272665.1 Allostellaceae bacterium | reverse complement strand
GATCCGCCGCAGGGCGGGCAGCAGCTCGTCGCTGATCAGGCGCATGCTCGCCAGCGCGTGGCCGGTCGGCATGCCGCTCCAATGGGTGCGGAATATCAAGAAATTCGCCCCGGCCTGTTCCCAGCACGGACGCAGCTGCTCGTAGCATTCCTCGGGACTGCCAAGGACGAACCGATCATGTAGCAAGGTCTCGAAGGGCTGTTGGAACGAGTCGTTTCCGGGCAGCACCTCGTCTTGTCCCCACGTGGCATAAGTCCGGTATTTTTCGGCGAGGTAGGGGCCCGCCATCTCCAGTGCGGTCGGTGTATCTTTGGCGCAATAAATCTCCCGCGCGTACGGCAGTACCGCCGGGAACGGCTTGCCCAATCGTGTGAGTTCGTCGCGGTAGAGAGCCAGCTGGCGGGTTATTTCGGGAATCGTGGCGTGCGGATTGACAAACCAGCTGTCGCCGAGGCGCGCGGCGCGCCGCACCGCACGGTCGTTGTTGGCCGCGAACCAGATCGGCGGGTGCGGCTGCCGGACCGGCCGGCAGGTCATGGTGACGTTGGTCAGTTTGCAGATGTCGTTCTCGAAGCTGACATTGTCTTCGGTCCATAAACGTTTGACCACCTCCAGACATTGCTCGAAGCGGCGCACTCTCTGGCCGCGCGGTACGCCGAAGGCGTCGAATTCGACATCCCGATACCCGAGGCCAACGCCGAAGACGAAATTGCCGCGCCAGATCGCGTCGAGCGAGGCAATGCATTCGGCGACTTCGACCGGATTGTGCAACGTTGTGAGCAGCACGCCGGCGATGCCGGTCATCTCTCCCGCCTCGGCGGCAAGGCGCGCCAGAAACGGAACCAGCTGGACTTGCCGCACCCCCTCGCTGAGGTAATGCTGGCCGGTCGCCACAGCATCCCATCCGCGGTCGCGAGCCAGCCGCGTCATGGCGTACTGACCCTCCAAGGCAGCGATCATGTCGCTTCCCGGCGGGTGCTGGCAGGTGAGAAAGATCCCGACCTTCACTGACATCTCCCAGGCTAATGGTTGCCCGATTTCCCGATGTCGTAGATTATCGCGGAGGGACAGGCAAGGACGGCGATCGGGACAAGGAGGCTGTTGTGGAGAACTTCAGTGCAAGCGACGGTGTTCGGCTCGCCTATTACATCGACGATTTCACCGATCCTTGGAAGAATGCTCCGATCTTGCTGCTGCTGCACGCTGCCATGGGCAGCGCCCGCCGCTATTATGCCTGGGTACCGCCCCTCGCCCGTCATTACCGGGTGGTGCGGATGGATTTGCGGGGTCATGGCAGTTCGACGGTGCCGCCCGCCGAACGCGAGCTCACCCTCTATCGGCTGGTGAAGGATGTTGCGGAGCTGATGGATCACCTCGGCTGCGCCAGCGCCCATATCGTCGGCAACTCGGCCGGCGGGTATCTCGGCCAGCAACTGGCCATGACGCAAGCGGAGCGCGTGCGCAGCCTGATGCTGTTCGGTTCGACGCCGGGGCTCAAGAACAGTCAGGCCCCGGGCTGGATCCCGCAAATCGAGGCCAAGGGTCTGCGCGCCTTCCTCGCCGAGACCATCGCCGATCGGCTGCCGCTCGACCAAGTCGATCCGGGGCTCGTCGACTGGTTTCTCGACGAGGCGGCCAAGAACGACCCGCCCTATATCGGCAAATTCGTTCTGCTGATGGCCCGCTACGACTGGTCCGATCAGCTCGGCCATATCACCTGCCCGACGCTCGTCGTCGTGCCCGGCGCCGAGCCGATCGGCTCGCCCGCAAATTACGAGCCGTTCCGCCGGCTCGTCAGGGATGTGGAGATGCGGGTCTATGAGGGCGCGCCGCACAACATCTGCGATGCCTTCCCCGATCGTTGCGTCGGCGACGTGCTCGACTTCCTCGGCCGCCACTTCGGGCTCGGCGCCGGAGCCAAGCCGACCGGCCTGCCGGAACTGTTGAAGGCAAAGAGCCGGTCGCCGCATACCCCGCGAAGATCTCCGGCAACACCTCGCCCCGCACGCTTTTGACAGGATACCGCCAGACGCTTTCGACCCGACCGATCGTGCTCATGCTGATCTGCCTTCTGATCGTGATGGAGAATTCGTGATCAGTGGTCGACTTCGGCGAGGAACTCATTCTCAGTCCAGGTAGTGCACCGCGTCACCACAGCTAATGGTGCCTAGTTTCACGACATCGGCTAGACCCCCGCGCATGGCAGTGTTCCGAAATCGCCCAGGTCCTGCATGTTGTATTGGGCGATCGTGCGCAGGATGCCGGGGTCGTGCGGCAAATCGAACAGCGGCAAGATTGTGTTGACGAAGCGTGGACACGGGATCGTGACGCGCATGACGACTTCATCGCCGATCGCGAGCGTCCGGCCAGCCCACGAGTTTTCGATGAATGGCTCTCCGCGCGACGGATGACGATGTTGGGCCGGAACCGCCGAACGTCGAATCGTCCTCCCGGATACATCCGCTGCAAGTGATCAAGCGTCGAGGTCGCGATTAGGTGCACGCAGCTCCTCCTGCATGCGAAATGCCGCATAGAGCGAGAGCGAGCGCTGCGGATGGTCCTCGTGCGCGACCGGGGGCACCGAATAGCGCGAAGATGCCGTCGCCGGTCGATTGCGCCACGTAGCCGTCAAAACGGCGCACCGCGTCGATCATCAGCTTGAGCACGGGATCGACGATCGCGCGCGCCTCCTCCGGGGTCGAGGTGCTGCTCCAGTTAAACCTTTGATGTCGGTGAAGAGTGCGGTGACCGTCTTCCCTCTCCGTCAGTGGCACCCGCTCCCGCTTCTTCAGGCAGCACCCGGACCGATGGCGTCGATTGAGGCACAATTTTTGACGCTGGAGCGGCGGCTGTCACCGGTACGTCGCATTCGTCGCAAAACTTCGATCCCGGCTGGATCGTTGCAGCACAATTCGAGCACTTCGCTAGAATCGGCGCTGCGCACTCCTTACAGAACTTGGCGCCTTCGCGATTTTCATTTTGCGCAAATCATCGTCAAAGCCCCAGTTCAAATCGGCCGCGATCTCGTCGGCGCACTCCAACGCCCAAGCGAAGCCGTGATCCAAATTGGGATTTATCAGACGATATCAGGCGGCCGGCGCTCGTGCCAGTCGGTCGCCTGCTGATAGGCCCAGCCTATCCGCAAGGCCGTCGCTTCGTCATAGCCGCGGCAGACGATCTGAAGCGAAATCGGCAGTCCCGTGACGGTGAACCCATTGGGCAGTGCCAGAGCGCAGAGATCGAGGAAATTGACAAAGCGGGTGAAGTGTGCCGGCGTCGCCGACTGGTCGACCATATCGAGCGGAATGGCCGCCGTCTGGGTCGTCGGCGTCAGCAGCGCATCGACATCTACAAGCGCGGCTGCGAATTGCCGTTTCGCCTCCTCGCGATCGCGCAATGCTGCGAGATAATCCCGCGCGGAAATGCCTCGCCCCGCGGCGATGCGCGGCCGCACCGCCTCGTCGATCGGCAGGCTCATATCGTCGATCAGATCGCCGAGCAGAAAATACCCCTCGGCACCGATGATGCAGCCGGTCAGCGCGGTGCAGTCGGCAAAACGGCAGGGCAGGTCGGCGGTGACGATCTCGGCGCCGAGCCGCGCCAAGCTCTCGATCGCGCCGTCATAGGCTGCCAGCACCTCGCCGTCGACGCCCTCACGTTCCGCCTCGGGCATGCGGGCGAGCCGCAAGCCCCGGACGCCGCGCCGCAGCATCGGCAGTGGGTCGCTCGGCGGGATTCCGCGAGTGCGCGGGTCGAGCGCATCCGGCCCTTGCATGACCTGGTAGAGCAGTGCGGCGTCCTCGACCGAGCGCGCCATCGGCCCCGGTGTATCGAGGGTCGGGCTCAATGGCAGAATCCCATGGGTGCTGACCCGCCCGATTGTCGTCTTGAGGCCGCTGAGCCCACACCAGGACGCCGGCAACCGTACCGATCCGCCGGTATCGGTGCCGATTGCCCAGGGCGCCAAACCGGCTGCGACCGCCACACCCGAGCCGCTGCTCGATCCGCCGGGTGTGCGCGCCACCGTGGGGTCCCACGGGTTCCATGGCGCGCCCCGGTGCTGGTTGGTGCCCCAGCCGCCCATCGCGAACTCGACCGTGTGCGTCTTGCCGATCATGATCAGCCCGGCGGCGATCAGCCGCCGGGCGAGCGTGGCAGTGCAGCGCGACTGTCGGTTCCGCCACACCAGCGAGCCGCCTGTCGTCACTCTTCCTTCGATCTCGATCAGGTCCTTGAGCGCGATCGGAATGCCGTGCAACGGGCCGATCGCATGCCCCGATCGGATCGCCTTGTCGGCTGCCTCGGCGGCGAGCCGCGCGTCCTCGGCATAAACCTCGACAAAGGCATGCAGCTTTGCGTCGCGGGCGCGAATCCGCTCGAGCAAATCGTCGACGAGATCGACGGGCGAGAGCCGGTGAGCACCGATCTCAGCCGACAGGATATGAGCCGGCAACAGGGCAGGGTCGGTTTCGGATGACGGCATGATTGCAGCGCCAGGCTGACCGAGGGGCGTCAGCATAAGCCGGCATCGGCTGACGCTGTCAATCGGCCCTGCTGCCCCCGCTGGCGGCTACGCCCGATGATGCCTGGCCTCGGCTGTCTTTACGGCGTGGGTCGGCGAGTGGGCGACATGGGCATGAGTGCCGGAGGCGTGTGCCGGAGACGCTGCGTGACCCGGAGATGCGGGCTTGGCGTGCGAGACGGCATGGTTGTGCGCGAGAGGGCTCGGCGCCTTGTGGACGCGGCGCGCCGCCGTTTCCTTATGGTGATGATTTCCTCGCGTCGCCGGCGCTGCGTCTATGCTGCCCTGCTGATCCTCGGTGGCGACGGCGAGGTGTAGGAGGCCGGGGGGCACGCTGAAATTCGACGAGCTCCAGCTGTCGGCAACATAGGAATCGAACCCGCCGC